>WLRQ01000023.1 GCA_009697815.1 Actinomycetota bacterium | reverse complement strand
CTTCCCGCTCAAGGTCGTCATGGAGATGATCTCCGTGCCGGAGTCCGACTTCCCGCTCATGCACAAGATGACGCAGGAGACCTTCGGCGGCGACGACCCCGACATCGTCAGCGAGAGTGACGCCGACATGTCTCCCGAGACCGCGGCACGCTTGTGGCAGGAGGCTGTTGACGGCTTCTACGACTACTTCGAGGAGATCCGCGTCGAGAGGCTCCGGTGCCCTATCGACGATCTCACGAGTGCGATCGTCAACGGCAAGCTTCCGGACGGCGAGCTGATGATGCCTCGCCGCCAGAACCACATGGTCTCCTCCATTGCGTTGGCGGGACACGACACCGTGTCGTCCTCGATCGCCGGTGGCATCCACGGGCTCGCGGCCTACCCCGAGCAGTTCGCGCTCGTGAAGAACGACCCCTCACTCATCGGCGGACTCGTCGACGAGGCACTCCGCTGGGCCACCCCGGCCAAGCACTTCATGCGCACGGCCTCTCGCGACGTCGACTTCCACGGACACCAGATCAAGGCGGGCGATCGGGTGATGTGCCTGTTCGTCTCGGCCAACCGCGACGAGGACGTCTTTCCCGAGCCTTACAAGTTCGATATCACCAGGCGCCCCAACCCGCAGCTGTCGTTCAGCTTCGGCCCCCACATCTGTCTGGGCCTGCATATCGCCAAGATCGAGATGAAGGCGCTCTACGAGGAGCTCATCTCCCGCGTCGACTCCATCGAACTCGCGGGCGAGCCCCGACTGAAGATCGGGAACTTCGTCACCGGATTCAAGACGCTGCCCGTCCGCTTCACCGCGAGCTGATGACCTTCATCGGGGCAGGGCGACACGGCGGAAGGGCTCGCGGGTGATGTTCGGATGAGCCAGACCATTGAGTTCGTCGACCAGACCTTGCGCGACGGTCAGCAGAGCCTGTGGGGCTGTCGAATGCGCAGCCACCAGGCCGAGGCTGCGCTACCGCACATCGACCGCACCGGCTTCGATGTCGTCGACCTCACCGGGCCGGGCATGTTCACTGTGCTGTTGCGTCAGTTCCGTGACAACCCATGGACCTCCACCGATTTCTTGGTCCAGCGCTTGCGCAACACCGAGTGCCGTGCCAGTTTCCGTTCGCGCAACATCATGGGGTTCGGGTTCACTCCCGACTCGATCATGGATCTGTGGATCCGCACTCAGGTCAAGCACGGGATCCAGAGCTTCTGGCTCTACGACTGTCTCTACGACCTGCCGACGATGCTCCGCGTCACGACCGTCGTGCACGAGGCGGGCGCGATCCCGGTTCCCTCGATCATGTACGGCCTCACTGATGTCCACGACGACGCCTTCTTCGTCGAACGAGCCGCGAAGATGGCCTTGTGGCCGGGGGTGAAGTCGCTCTACATCGAGGACGCGGCCGGGGTCCTCACTCCCGAGCGGGCAGCCACATTGCTGCCTGCAATCCGGGCCGCCACGGGATCGGTGAAACTCGAACTTCACTGCCATAACACCACTGGCCTGGCCCAGCACAACTACGTCGAGGGGCTCAAGGCCGGTTTCACCTCCCTCCATACGGCGTCGCGCCCCATGGCCAACGGCCCGTCACTGCCCTCGACCGAGGGCATGCTGCCGATCCTTGAGCGCATGGGTCTCGAGCACCGTCTCGACACGAACCAGTTCGAACCGGTGGCGCAGAACTTCATCTGGGCGGCGGGTGACGCGGGGTTCGCCCCCGGCCAGATGGCCGAGTTCGATCCGCGGATCTACGACCACCAGGTGCCCGGCGGCATGACGGGCACGCTGAAGAACCAGTTGGCGCAGCACGGTATGGGACATCGATTCGACGAGGTGCTCGCGGAGATCCCGCGTGTGCGTCGCGAACTCGGAGAGCCCATCATGGCGACGCCGTTCTCGCAGTTCGTCGGTGTGCAGGCCGTGTTGAACATGCTCGCGCGCGAGCGGTACGACCTCGTGCCAGATGAAGTCATCCAGTACGCCCTCGGCCACTACGGACCAGTGCCGCGTCCGATCGACCCCGAGGTCTACGACAAGATCATGGCCTCGCCGCGAGCCGAGCACTTCCGTTCATGGATACAGCCTCAACCCAGCCTCGCCGAGGTCCGCTCGCGCTTCAGGGCGGGAATCCCCGACGAAGAACTTCTGCTGCGGTTGATGACCTCCGATCGGGAGGTCGACGACATGCTCACGAAGGGCTCGATCCCCGTCGATCCCCGCAGACGGTCTGATGTGATCCTGCAGCATGTGAGTTCGCTCGTTGCCGATCCGGGGACGTCCTCGTCCATCTCGGTGTCGAGCCCGGGGATGAGCGTGTCGCTTTCGCGGCGCCCACCGGCGCCCGCAGCATCCCCAGCCGCGCCGAACGCCAGCTGAACCGACCCCGTACCGCTGACCAATCGGCGGGCGCTAGATTTTCCACATCCGGCCAGACGTCGGGGTGGCCGAACCACAGCAACCGGAGGCACACATGGCCGACTCAACCGAGAAGATCACGGGCGCGCACTTCCGTGACGTGATGGCCTCGTTCCCCGCCGGCGTCACCATCAATACCACGGTTGACGCCGATGGTCGATGGTGGGGATTCACCGCGAGTGCCTTCTGCTCATTGTCGGCTGACCCGCCGCTCGTGCTGGTCTGCGTGGCGAAGACTGCCGAGTGCTACCCGGCGTTCATGGCGACCGAGCAACTTGCGGTCCACATTGTCCAGCCCGACCACGAACACGTCGCGAAGTTGTTCGCCACGAGGGGCGCCGACAAATTCGCCGGTGCGAACTTCGTCCTGAGCGCAAGGGGTTTGCCGATCATCGACGACGCGGCCTCTGTACTCGAGTGCAGTGTCTACGCGCGCTATGACGGCGGCGACCACACGATCATCGTGGGCCGGGTCGAGGACGCGATCCTTGGGCCGCACGAACCCGTCGTTTACTACCGCCGCGACTTCCATCGGCTTCCCCTCCCTGCCGAGGGTGACCTCGCGGTGTCCCCGCAGGCCTGATCCGGACCGCGCGCGACTGGTCGGAGATCGGGCTTCCAAAGCCTTGCTTTGGGTGGTTCGAGATGCCACGATCGCATCGGCAACCGACCAGTCGTTTGGTCGAGATGATCTTGCGAATTCTGTCGGTTGCCATGCACGCACGACCCGCACAACCCGTAACGTCATCACCCGTCGATCGGGTATCCAGGAGCGAGAGGCAGGACATGACCTCCAGCCCGCAGGGCTCGGCGCCAACGCCGTATATTCAGCTCGTCGATGTGTCCCGTTCCTTCGGTGCTACCAAGGCCGTGCGCGATGTCACGATGGATCTCGCCGAGCGGGGCAAGATCCACGCGCTCGTGGGCGAGAACGGCGCCGGCAAGTCGACGTGCCTGGGTATCGCCGCGGGTCGCATCCCTCCGTCAAGCGGCAAGGTGCTCGTCAACGGTGTCGAACTCGAGCTCGGGTCACCGCGCGCTTCGAAGCGTGCCGGGGTGCACGCGATCTACCAGGAACTCACGATCGTTCCCGCGATCAGCCCCGAGGCGAATGTCTTCCTTGGTCGCCCCATCGCCTCGAAGGGCTGGCTGCGCGAGAGCGAGATGCGGGCTGAGTACGAGCGGTTGTGCGCCAAACTCGGTGTCACCCCGGCCGTCACGGGCCGCAGCGGCTCTCTCTCAGTGGCCGACCAACAGGTACTGGAGATCATGCGCGCGCTGGTGTCCGAGGCCGAGGCGATCCTGCTCGACGAGCCCACCGCGTCCCTCGCCCATGCCGAGCGCGAGGCCCTGTACGTCACACTGCACCAGCTTCGCGACCAGGGGCTCGCACTTTCCCTCGTGAGTCACAACCTCGAAGAGGTGCTCGAGCACAGCGATGACATCACGGTCTGCCGTGACGGCGCGATCGTCGAGCGTCGGCCAGCGTCCGCATGGACGAAGCGAGAACTCGTCGGGGCGATGCTCGGGAAGCAGACGCACGGGGCGGAGATCGCGGCGGGAACCCGCGGGAGCAGGCCCACCTCGCCGGATCGCGGCGCCTCGGTCAAGCCACTCATGGTCGTCGACTCACTGTCGTCGCCCGGCCTGATCGAGGACCTCAGCTTCGAGCTCTACCCCGGCGAGATCCTGGGCATTGCGGGGCTCGTGGGCTCTGGTCGCACCTCGCTCCTGCGTGCCCTCGCGGGGCTCGACCCGAGTGCCACGGGCACCGTCACCACCAGTGAGCCCGGCGACCGCGTGCCTCAACGGGTGCGCGAGGCCAGGGCCCGCGGGATCGCGCTGTTGCCCGAGGACCGCAAGGGACAAGGGCTTCTCCTCGCCCGAGATGGCGCCGACAACATCACCCTCGGCGAGTGGTCGGGGCTGTCGAAATACTCCTTCCTGAACTCTCAGCGTCTGGGGGCTGCGGCCGCGGAGGCCGCGGCACCCGTGGGTTTCAACGTCAAGCGGCTTGGTGAGCGTGCGGCGCGGCTCTCTGGTGGCAATCAGCAGAAGCTCATGATCGCGCGGTGGCTTCACACCACACACTCCGTCCTGCTGGCCGACGAGCCCACGCGGGGCGTCGACGTCGGAGCCAAGGCCGAGATCCTCGTCGCGCTCGAGAAGGTGGTGGCCCAGGGGCGTTCGCTCATCGTGGTCTCCTCCGAACTCGAAGAAGTGGTCGGGCTCAGCGATCGGGTGCTTGTCATCGACAAGGGTCGCAGCCTCGGGATTCTCAATGCGGCGGAACAGGACATCACCGTGGCCCTGCTTCTTCAGATGATCTTCAATGCCACGGATTCGATCGCAGACTCGAGGAGTTGAGAATGTCCCACACCGATCAGACAGCGCCAAGCGCAGGACAGGTGCTCGCGAAGGCCGACGCCCCGCTGCACAACGGCTTTGTGCGTTCGCTCATCCGTTTCCCCATGCTGTACGTGCTCGTCGCGCTCTTGGCGATGACGACGTATCTGTATCCGGGGTTCTGGAAGGGTCAGAACCTCGAGAACCTGATGATGCAGAACGTCAGCCTGATCATGGCTTCGGTCGGCATGACGTTCGTGATCATGGCGGGTGGTTTCGACCTCTCAGTAGGTGCCGTCTTCGCGACGGGCGCGGTGTTCTACCTCTCGTTCGACGGGGTAGCCCCAGTGGGTGTCGCGATTGTCGTCGCCATTGCCGTCGGTCTCGTGTGCGGCGTCGTGAACGGGGCGCTGGTCAACTTCTTCCACATCAACCCCTTCGTCGCGACTCTCGGCAGTTCGTCGGCCTTCATCGGCATCATGACCCTGTTCGCCGGTTCCAACACCAAGTTCTCGGCGTCGGATGAATACGGTTTCATGGGCTCGTTCAAGTGGGGAGGCTTCCTGCCTCTCTCGACCGTGGTGTCGGTTGCCTGCTTCGTTATCGCGGCCATCGTCTTGGCGAAGTCGACGTACGGCCGGTCGGTCTACGCCGTCGGCGGCAACATGGAAGCGGCACGACTTAGCGGTATCCGCGTCGGTTTCATCAGCGCTAGCACATTCGTGATCATCGGTGGGCTCTCCGCCCTCGGCGGTGCCTTCACGGCAAGCCAGCTCGGCACCGCGCAGCCCAACTTCGTCGGCAACCTGACCCTCGATGCGATTGCGGTCGTGATCATCGGTGGCACGTCACTCGTGGGCGGCGAGGGGGCCATGTGGCGCACTGCTGTGGGCATCGCGATCCTCGCGATCGTCAACAACCTGTTCGCCGCGCGCAACATCGATCCGTCACTGCAGTTGCTCTTCAAGGGTGTCATCGTCATCGTCGCGGTTGGTGTCGACGTGTGGACTCGCAGGCGCCACTCCACCTGAGTCACGCTCGACCCCAGTTCGGCTTTCCCCACTCGGGTGGGGCGCAGGACAGTGCAACGACCAACGTCCCCGCCTTGGCGGGGACGTTGGTCGTTGCAGTAGGTCAGGGGGTGGTGAAGCGCACCGGGAGCGTCTTGATGCTGGTGACGAAGTTGCCCCGCTTCCGGCGGAATGCCCCATCGAGTTCGAGTGTGTTGATGCGGGGCAGGAGCTCCTCGAACAGGATGCGCATCTCGATCTTCGTGATGTGCATGCCCATGCAGATGTGACGGCCGAAGCCGAACGACAGGTGGGGGTTCGGGCGACGTGTGATGTCGAATGACTCAGGGTCTGAGAAGACGTCTTCGTCCATGTTGCCCGAGAAGAGCAGGACCATGATGCGGTCGCCCTTGGCGAACTTGACGCCGTGGAAGTCGACGTCCCTGGTGGCCGAGCGCATGAAGTGCTTGGTGGGTGTCCCATAGCGCAGGCTCTCGTCGACCAGGCCGGGGATGAGTGAGGGATCGGACTTCACGAGTGCGAGTTGCTCAGGGTGACGCGCAAGTCCGAGGATCCCACCGGCCAAGGCAGCGTTCACCGTGTCGTGGCCGGCGATGGCCAGCGAGGAGAGCATGTGGTTCTGGCGCTTGGGCGTCATGAGTTCGCCGTTGGGCAGCCGGCCTTGCACGATGGCCGTGGCCACGTCGGCGCGGGGGTTGGCCAGGCGGTCCTGCACCATCTCGTCGAAGTAGTCATAGAAACTGTCGACGGCCTCCTGCCAGAGTCGGGCTGCGGTTTCGGGGGAGACGGCCTCCGCGCCGCTTTCGGCGACGATGTCGGGGTCGTCCCCGCCGAAGGTCTCCTGGGTGAGCCTCTCGAGCAGGGGGAAGTCGCTCTCGGGCACGTCCATCATCTGCATGATCACGCGGAGCGGGTAGTGGTGAGTGAGGTTCGCGATCGCGTCACAGCTGCCGCCGGTGCCGATGAAGTTCTCGACGGAGTTCTTCGCCAGCTCGCGGAAGGTGTCCTCGTACTTGCGGATTGCCTCAACCGTGAACGCGTCGGCCTGGGCGGCGCGGTGGCCGGCATGGTCGGGCGGGTCCATGGGGGTGAGGTTGTCGATGGGGCTGGTGACCCGACCACCCATCATGTTGCGCAGGTAGGTGTCGCCCTCCTGCGTGACGAGCATGAAGTTCTCGTCGCCACTGTGGTAGGTCTCGAGGTCCTTGAGGATTTCGCGGATGTGACTGTGCTTGCTGATGATCCACACCGGGTCGTAGCCATCGACGTGGCCTCGGCCGACGGGCATGTTCTGGCGAAGCCAGGTTCCTGCGGGATAAATGACGTCGTCTACCCGGTCCCAGTTGTCGGCGGTCATGATGATGCGGGCGATGTCGTCGGGGACGCGTAGAGAGTCGGTGTCGACACCGAAGTCGGTGGTCATGGGGTACTCCGTAGGCAGGGGGAATGTGACTTGTCGGTCACCAAGATAGGTGCTGAAACGACCGTTTGTTAGTCAGGCATCCAGTGGGGACCCGATCACGTCCCTCAGTCGCGTGACGGCAGCGATCTGCAGCCGCCCCACCAGTGCAGGGGGAGTCTTGATCTGCCTACCGATCGTTTGTACGGTGAGCCACGAACGCGACGACGTTTCGTCGCGCATGTTGCGGTCCTGCCGCATGGGCTTCTCGAAGGAGAACGACGATGAACTCTCCCGTGACTTTCGGTCTCGACTACACCTTCGGCAACCCGAAGGAGTGGAAGACTCCGTGGCCCACGCGCTACGCACAGATCCTCGAGCAGATCGAGTGGATCGACAAGGAATTGCTCAATATCGACTCAGTCGATGTGAGCGAGCACCACTTCTACGACGACGGCTACTGCCCCTCGCCGATGCTGATGTGTTCTGCGATCGCTGCCCGCACCTCGCGGGTCTCGATCGGCACCAACATCATCCAGGTGCCCCTCCACCACCCAGTGCGCCTTGCGGAAGAGGCACTCATGGTCGACGCGCTCTCCAATGGACGCTTCCGACTCGGTCTGGGGCAGGGCTACTACTGGCAGGAGTTCGAGGGACTCGGCGCCAAGCTCACCGAGCGCCCCAGTCGCACCGAGGAGGCGGTCGACATCTTGCGCCTGGCCTTCGCCGGGGAGCCGTTCACATACGAGGGCAAGCGTTACAGCATTCCTGAGGTGAGGGTCACTCCCGAACCGATCCGTCCGGGTGGGCCCGAGATTTGGATGGGAGCCTTCGCCCCGAAGGCGGTCGAGCGCGCGGCGCGCATCGCTGATGGGTTCCTGGCGTTCGACATCCCCACGGCCACCCAGTACTTCGACGCGTGTGATGCGATCGGCAGGCCCAAGGCAGATCAGAAGGTCAATTGCACTTACTGGGCGATCATCGCCGAGGACCCTGAGCGTGCCTTCGCACTCGCGGGCGATCACTGGCTCCACCTGCTTAACCAATACATCATGCGTGATGCCTACACCGGCCGAACCCCTCCGCTGACGGCGCCCTACGACGACCCGAAGCGGGCTCTCGCAGACGGCCTCGTCATGCTCGCGGATGCCTCGGGTGCACTCGAGGAGTTCAACCGGATGATCGGGATCGGAGCCATCGACATCACACTGGTCACCTTGATGCCGGGTGAGCCGATCGATCAGGTCAACGAGCGCCTCGAGTACCTCGCCACAAAGGTCATCCCGAATCTCGCCAAGTCCGACCACCCTTCGCTCGCCACGTAGGTCGGGTGGCACGCCGGGCCAGGCCCGGGAAATGTTGTCGGAATGTGATCCGGGGTCCTTGCGCCCACATTCACGGCGATGCCATGATCTAAACCGACCGATTGTTTGGCAGGTCTGTGCAGTCATTGTGCAATTTGCCAGGGGTCAAGGCCGCGCGTGAGCCACGCGTGCGCTACCACCATCGTTCGTGAGCGCGACGTACTGAGCGGGTTTCGGGCCCAAGCCCGGTTCCCGTTGTTCCGCCGGGTATGACCGGAGACCGTCCCACACCTCCTAGGGGAGAAATATGAACATGCGTCACAAGAGCCTGAAGTTCACGGTGCTCGCTGGTGCCGTCGCCATGACGGCGATGCTCGCTGCGTGCAGCAGCAGCAGCACCCCTGCAGAGACCAGCGCACCTGCCGAGTCCAGCGCTGCTGGCGGCACGATCGACGTCGGCAGTGGCAAGATCACGCCGAAGAACATCGACAAGATCGCGTACATGGTGCAGGCCGGTAAGACCTTCTCCTACACCTCGGCCCAGGCCCTGGGCGCGGCGGATGCAGCCAAGGAGCTCGGCGTCACCGTTGACGTCTACTACTCCAACCTCGACCCCGCGGCCGAGCTGTCGAACTTCAACCAGATCTTCACCACGGACAAGTACGGCGGCCTGTTGATCCAGTCGGTCAACCAGCAGCTGTGCAAGACCATCGGTGACGGCGCCGTCGAGAACTCCATGCTCGTCTACGTCGTGGGCAACCCGCTCTGCGACCAGGCGACCGCGGTCGGCGAGGCGCTGTGGTCCCCCGGCACCATCGGCTACATGGGTGGCCAGAACGGTGTCGACGGCATCTCCGGTCTCCTCAACGACGCTGCCAAGGTCCTCACCGGCCCGCAGAATGTCATGCTCGCGATGGGCATCAAGGGCCACCCGAGCACCGTCGCCTGGGAGGCCGCGTTCGCGGAGTTCCAGAAGACCCACTCTGACTGGACCCTCGCCAACGAGACGTTCACGGACTTCACCACCCCCGGCGCCTTCAAGGCCGTGCAGGACTCCCTGCAGGGCAACCCCGGTGTCACGGCGATCTTCAGCCTCTACGTCGACGTCACCGCTGGTGTCGTCAAGGCAGTCGAGGCACAGAGCCTCGGCGGCAGCGTGAAGGTCTTCGAGAACGGTGGCGGTAGCAAGGTTTCCGTCGAGCTTCTCACCTCGGGCAAGGAGGCCGGCTCGCTGCCGGTGTACCCCTACAGCCTGGGCTACGAAGGCGTGAAGGTCATGGTCGCGGCACTCAAGGGAACCCAGCCGCCGAAGTTCACCCCGTTCGATGGCAACCCTGACGGAGCCACCCAGGGCACCATCACCAAGGACACCGTGGCGGCGTTCAAGCCCCAGTGGTAGTCGTTGCGACGGGATACCTGATCTGAACATGAGAGGGGAGGTACGGCCTCGGCCGTGCCTCCCCTCTCCTTCGACTTTCACCTCCGACCATCACGCTCATGACATTCGTAAGGGGACGCCGTGGAACTCAACGCGATCGAGGTCGAGAAGTTCCGGGCGCGTACTCAGCGATCGAAGGAGTTGTGGGAGCGCACCAAAGAGGTCATCCCCACCGGCCACGCTGGGGGTATGGGCTATTTCCTGCCCCACGCCATCCTGGTCGAGCGGGGTAAGGGTTGCTGGCTCTGGGATGTCGACGGCAACCGCTATCTCGACCTGCGCATCGGTGACTGGGTCCTGATTCACGGCCACTGCGATGACGACATCGAGGCGGCCGTCGCACACCAGATGAGCCGGCTCGTGCAGGTGGGCGGTCCTGAGTGGGACCTCGGCTACCGCATGGCATGTCTCATCCGCGACCGCACGCCGTCGGTCGACAAGGTCCGATTCTTCGTCTCAGGCACCGATGCCAACCTCACGGCAGTTCGGCTCGCCCGTGTGTTCACCGGACGCATGAAGATCGCCAAGGCCATGGGCAGCTATCACGGCACTGCCGATGTCCTTCTCGTCGGTACCTCGATCCTGCGTGACCCCGCAGAGATGATCCCGTCCGGCGTCCCCGCGTGGACGGCCACTGATGTCGTGGAGATCCCGTACAACGATCCCGACGGCGCCGAGGCGATCATCGAGCGTGAGGCGGCGAACCTGTCCGCTGTCTTCATCGAACCGGTGATGACAGCGATGGGCATGGTCGAGGCCACTGTTGAATTCCTCCAGCGCGTGCGCGAGGTTACTGCTCGGCACGGCATCGTTCTGGTATTCGACGAGGTAGTCACGTTCCCGATCGCTTACGGCGGCGGGCAAGCACACTTCGGAGTGACCCCGGACCTCACCACGTTCGGCAAGGCGATCGGTGGCGGGCTTCCAGCCTCAGCCGTCGGTGGTCGTGCTGAGATCATGGATCTCCTCGAACCCGATATGCATTCTGGCGCGGCGCCCATGGGTGTGATGTCGACCTTTGGCGGCAACCAGGTGGCCATGGCCGCGGGGATCGCCACGCTCGAGAAGCTCACCCCCGAGGTGCATGAGCGGATGAACGCCCTAGGCGACCGCACCCGGGCACGGATCGACGAACTCGGCCGCCGCTACTCGATCCCCTTGCACTCCACTGGCCTTGGTCACCTCATCGGCATCCACTGGGCCGAGGAGCGTGTCGTCGACATGCGCACTCGACTTCTGGACGACCGCGAGAAGATCGTCAACATCAACCTCGCGCTCAACAATGAGGGCTACTACCAGACCTTCACTGGCCTGTTCCTGCTCAGCACCGCGATCGGCGACCAGGAGATAGACGGCTTCCTGCTGGCACTCGAGCGGTCGTTGCACACCCTGGGCTACGCGAAGTAGGCCAATGGGCTAGCTCCACGCGGCCACGCGACCGAACGCGAGGTCGGTGGCGTCAAGGACTCGGGAGATGATCGCGGGCGAGTGAGCCGCGCTCAGGAACCAGTTGTGGGTCGGGTGGAGATAGACGCCCCGCTCCGCGCAGGCTGCCGCCCAGACCCTCGCTACGTCGAAGTCGTCGTCGCCGTCGAAGGTCATGAACGGCATGGTCGCGGGACCGCTCACGCTGACCACCAGGCCGTGGGCGCTGGCCTGGTCGCGGAGGCCCTGCTGGAACGCCGACCCCGCGGCCGTCATCGATGTCAGTAGGTCGGCCTGGCGCGCGCGTGTGAGTGTGGCGACAGCGGCGGCCATGGGAGCCGAGTTGAGCCAAAACGACCCTGTGGCGCTCACGGTTGTAGCGGCATGTTCCAGGGCCCTGATCCCGAGCAATGCGGCGATGGGGTGTCCGTTCCCGAGCGCCTTGCTCCACGCGCTCAGGTCGGGGCGGATCCCGAGAGGCTCCCACGAGCCCCGCGGATCTGTGCGTAGGCCGCAGCGCACCTCGTCCAGGATCAGAACCGCCCCGAGTCGATCGCACAGTTCCCTGCTGCGCGTTGCGAATTCGGGCTTGACATCCTCGAGGTCGCGGCGAACCTCATGACGGATTGGCGTGACGACGATTGCGGCGAGATCGGTGCCCGCACGATCGACGGCTCGCTCGAGCGACTCGATGTCGTTGTAGTCGTATCGAGGTGTGGATGAGACCTCCTGATCGAGAACTCCCGGAGTGCCAGGAACGGCCGACCACGGTGCGATGCCGTGATAGGCGCCGTGCGCCATCAGGATCTGTCCGCGGCCGGTCTCGGCGCGGGCCACAGCCACGGCCAACCCGGTGGCATCGGTGCCATTCTTGGAGAAGATCGCCCAGTCGGCATGGGCGACGGTGTCGGTCAGCAGTTCGGCGAGCTCGACCAACACGGGGGAGGGGCCATTGAGACAGTCGCCGCGGGCGGCAGCCGTCGAAGCAGCGGCCTCCACCTCTGGGTCGACGTGGCCCAGGAGTATCGGGCCCCAGGAACAGAGCATGTCGACGTACTCACGGCCATCGACATCCCAGATGACTGCTCCCTGTCCGCGATCGAAGAACTGCGGATAACCCCTGGGCAGGCGTGCCACGTTCTTGTGGCCGAACATCCCGCCGGGGATCACTTGCCGGGCACGATCGCGAAGGATCTGGTCTGCCCCACGCGGCTGCTGGGCCTGATACCACGGTGGTGGGGAGGTCACCGCGGGCCGCGCGATGCTGAACCAGTGTGGTTCGGGCCCTGCGGTGCAGACCCACTCACCAAGGGTTTCCCCAGGAGTTGAGGTAGGTCACCTCGGCGACGGGAAGGCGCTCTGCAACCTTGAAGTCCTGGCCAATCGTGTAGGCGACGGGGAGCATCGCGATCTGCGAGACGTCTTCTGGCACACCGAGAAGTTCGGCGACCCCCTTCTCGTCGCGCAGGTGTGCGGTGGTGAACACCGACCCGAGCCCGCGCGATCGCAAAGCGAGTTGGAAACTCCAGACCGCGGGAATGACCGACCCGTAGTAGCCGGCCGCGCGGTGGTTGTTCGCGCCGTCGACCCGCCCGAGCGCACACGGAATCACGATCACCGGAACCTGCTCGAGGATGGTCGCCAAGTGGATCGCACCGTCGTAGGCCTTGCGCGCACCTTCGTTGGCAGCCGCGTCGCGTGCCTGTCCGAAGGCGTCGAGCGCCCCCGCTCGGTAGAGCGAGGCCAGCCCTGAGCGAACGGCCGGGTCGGTGATCACGATCCAGCGCCAGTCCTGCTTGTTGCCGCCCGTGGGCGCCTGAACTGCGAGTCGGATGCAGTCCTCGATGACCGAGAGATCGACGGGTCGCTCGAGGTCGAGGCGACGGCGAACCGCACGCGTGGTGGAGAGCAGTTCGTCCGGTGTCAGGTCTGGCATGGGATCTCCTTCAGGGATGGGGCTGTCGATGTGGACGTGTCCTTCGCTTCTTGCTCTTGCCGCACAGATCGCAACCACGACCAGGCGTAGGTCCACTCAGAGCATGACGAGCCCGCCGTCAGCGCTGATCGCCTGCCCGGTGAGGTATGCGGCGGCGTCAGAGAGCAGGAAGGCGATGACGCCAGCGCACTCCTGAGCTGTGGCCATCCGCCCGAGCGGAAGGGTCTGCAACCGCCCGGACAGAACGCCGTCCGGTGTCGAATCACGCACTCGGGCCAAACCCTCAAGAACTTCGACCTGCATCCCCGTGTCGATCATCCCGGGGCACACGGCATTGACACGAACTCCGGGTGCGAAGGCATGTGCGAAGGACCGCGTGACCGAGAGCACCGCAGCCTTGGAAGCGGAGTAGATCGCGGTCTCGGTATTCGCGTTCAGGCGCGCGGCCGCAGAACTCATGTTCACGATTGCCCCTCCTGTCGGCATCGTGGCTCCGATTCTGCTCGTGAGATCCCAGGTGGCATCGACGTTGAGCTCGAAAATGGTGCGCAGATCGGCGACGGTGCACTCAAGAATCGGCTTGATGAGGATCGCCCCTGCCGAGTTCACGAGGTAGCGAGTTCCGGATGCCTTGGCCACCAGCGCATCGCGCTCGTCAGCACTGCGAAGGTCGCAGATGTGGGTTCGCATGCCACTGAGCGTCGCCAGGGCGCGTTCGTCGCGGTCGACGGCGAGTACGTCGACACCTGCGTCGCGAAGAATCTCGGCGACCGCCCGTCCGATACCGGCGGCGGCTCCGGTGATAACCGCGGTGCCGCTGAGTTCCATCTTCACGGGCGAGTCTCCTTCTCGTGCGAGGTGGGCCGAGCACCGGGAATGCCGCCGTAGGTCGACCAGGTGGGTGTTACGAGCCACCCGGCGTCGACAGGGAGCACGACACCAGTGATTGACGCGGCCTCGCGGCCGGAGAGAAATGCGATGGCGAGCGCGACATCCTCCGCGGGCACGAGACGCCCCAGCGCCGACGCGGATTCCATGAGCGCGGGATCCCTTGCGCCCGAGTCGATCAGGGCGGCCATCGCAGGTGTCATCGTGTAGCCGGGGGCAACGCAGTTGACTCGGACTCCGGACGCGCCCCACTCGGCGGCGAGGTTCGCGGTGAGTGTGATGAGTGCGGCCTTGCCCGGTCCGTAGGCATGCAGTGGTGTCGAGCGCATCGCCGTCACTGAGGCGACGGTGACAATGCTGCCCGCACCTCGGCTCGCCATCCGGGTCCCGAACGCGGCCGCGCACAGCCAGGTTCCGCGGACGTCCACGTCCATGATGCGATCCCATAGTTCGACGTCGAGCGCTTCGGGCGGCGTAGGCGGCTGAGTAATCCCGGCCGAGGTCACGAGAACCGTCACTGGGCCTACGAGGTCGTCCAACCGAAGGGCGAGATTTTCGGCTCCATCGGGCTCCGCCACGTTGATGTGCGCAGAGATACCGCCTATCTCGGCAGCAACCGACGCTGCTCGCAGCTCGTCGATATCGGCGACCACGACCGTGGCCCCGCGGGCCGAGAACAGTCGTGCAGTCGCTTCTCCGATGCCGCTGGCACCGCCGGTCACGAGTGCGACCGTGCCGTTCATGCTTGCCCCAAGTTCGCTCATGCGCCTTCTCCGGCGGTGGACATCGAGGGGACAGCCACGGTGGCGGTGGCGCGGACGCAGACGATATTGCCTGAGCGATGTTCGAGGAGGGCGATGGTCGCGAGCACGCGGCCGTCAGCCTCGCCGACCTCGGTGACCTCGCCGCTCACCACCAAGGTGTCGCCGGGATAGGCGGGAGCGCGGTTCTGCCAACTGATCGAGCGGATCGTGGCACCTGGTCCGAAGGGCGCAAGTGCTGCCTGTGAGAGCAGACACGCATGCAGATGGGACTGCACCACGACATCCTCGAACTGCTCGGACTGCGCATAGGGCTTGTCGTAATGGATTCGATGGGGGTTCCAGGTCGCCGCGCTGAAGAGGAACAGCTGGGCCGTCGTGATCTCAGTCACGATGTCGGGAATTCTCATCCCCACATAGGGTGTCGCCGTCACTGGGCTCATCGACCGATCAACGTCTCGGTGCAGGTGAGCAGTGGCTGACCGTCGTCGGCCATGTATCTGGTCGTGATCGTGATCATCACGAGTTCGCCCGATCCGCCTGACTTGAGGGTGACGTCCTCGAGAGTGGGGACGGCAGTGAATGTCGTGCCTGCGAGCAAGGGCGCGTGGACGTCAAGCGATTGCCCGCCGCCCATGATCTGCAGTCCGCCGAACGGCAGCCAACTCTCCTTACCCACGCCTGATCCGTCGGGCCGCAGGGCGTCGACGGCGGGCCCGCCTCCCCACTCCTGGACACTCGAGAGCATGAGTGGGGGTGCGGGCCGCGCGGAATATCCGGCGGCGCGCGCAGCGTCGTCGGAGTAGTAGATCTCGTCGATCTCACCACTGGCTCGTGCGAAGCGCTCGATCGACACGATGTCGAGGGCCCCGCGAAGGGGTTGGCCCTGAGCCCCGATGGCCCCACGCAGGCCGTCGTAGGCGGACGTCACATCGGTGGTCACGACGGCGACACTCACTCCTGGATTCGGAGAGCGCCCGTGGGGCATGAGTCGATGGCGTCGAGGACGGCGGCCCGCTGGCTCTCGTCGGGCTGCTCGATCAGAAGGGTGAGCATGCCGTGGTCATCGACCTCGAAGATGTCCGGGGCGTAGGCGGAGCATTGGGCGTGCCCCTGGCAAACCGAGTAGTCGACGACGACCTTGAAGCTCATGTGGTGATCCTTGTTCGTGGGGGAGGAGGGGATGTGCGGCCGGGTCTCGACTGGCGTTTCCGGCCATTGACGGAGCACACGTGCATGCCTATCGTACAAACGGTTGTTTGAGTAGTCCCTGAGTCGGAGGTTGTCATGGGTCGTTTCACTGGCAAGGTCGCCGTTGTGTCTGGCGCGGCGAGAGGACAGGGCCGGGCACACGCCCTGCAGTTTGCCCGTGAGGGTGCCGACATCGTCGCGTTCGACGTGTGTGAGCCGCTTAAGTTCCCCGACCACCCCGGGGCCTCCATGGCCGATCTCGAAGAGACCCAGCGGCTGGTCGAGGCAGAGGGACGCAGGTGCATCGCCACCAAGACCGACGCGCGCGACCTCGCCGCACTCCGCGCACTTGCCGATCGTGCCTACTCCGAGCTTGGCCGGGTCGACGTCCTCGTGGTCAACCACGGCATCTGGGTCGTGGCCCCTAACTCCTGGGACCTCACCGAGGAGTCATGGCAGGAGAGCATCGATGTCCTCCTCAGCGGCGCCTGGAAGGTCACGGCGGCCTTCATCCCGAAGATCATCGAGGGTGGCCGTGGCGGATCCATCGTCCTCACCTCCTCTGCCAACGGCACCAAGCCGCAGCCGGGTGCCGTGGCCTACACAGCCAGTAAGCACGGTGTCATCGGCCTCATGCGCACCCTCGCGTGGGAGCTCGGCCCGATGGGGATCCGTGTCAACACGGTCAACCCCGGATCTGTGGCGACCCGGATGACCCAGGAGGGCGGCACGGTCGAGAAGTCAACCGAGCTGTACCCGCGCTTCTTCACCAACGACCGGTCCCTTCTGCCGATCGGCTGGATGCCTCCCGAGACCATCTCCAAGGCGGTGGCGTTCCTCGCCTCGGACGATGCGGAGAACATCACGGGGGTCGACCTTCCCGTTGACGCCGGGTGGACGAACTTCTGAGCATCTGCTCACCGAGATCGTCCCACTGCGAGTGAGTCGAGTTAGGAGATTCCCTCGCGGCCTCGTAGTCGTTCGGTGATGCGGCGGTCCCGTTTCGTCGGTCGGCCCGACCCTCGATCACGAACCACCACCCCCGGTCGCTCTTCGCGGGCCGGGGGTGGTGGCGTGTGGTCCTCGAAGTGCAGTGCCGCAAGCGTGGCGCTCGTTCGCTTGCCGATGAGCCCGGTCACCACGACGACCCGCTCACCTGCGGGAGTGCGGGCGCGCACCTTGTCGCCGGGCTTCACGGCCTGTGAGGGCTTGGCCCGGACGTCGTTCACGCGTACGTGTCCGCCCTTACAGGCGGCCGCGGCGGCCGAGCGCGTGGGATAGATCCGGATCGCCCAGGTCCAGGCATCGACCCGGACGCTCGTCGTGCTCTGCAGCGGGGCCATACCGGCAGCGTAGGCACCCGTCGACCGTCATGGCGCCGCGGCGCCGCTCAGCTGTGGCGGGGCCAGTTCACAGGCACGAAACATTCGGGGTGCATGGTGTGTGCATCGCGGACTACACCGGCTCCGCACTCGTCGTGATCAGCGACGCCATCAGCGGGAGAGACCATGAGTGGGAACGCAGTTCGCCTTCAGGCCATCAAGGACGTCGAGGCGTACGTTCCCCCGGCGGTCAGCTACCTCGCCCATGAGGCTCCGGGCGAGATCTTCGGCGTCAACGTGTTCAGCAAGGCGGTGATGCAGAAGCGCCTGCCGAAGTCGGTGTTCAAGTCGGTGATGTCGACGATCGACCACTCCGCACCGCTCGACCCGTTGATCGCTGATGCGGTGGCCTCGGCTATGAAGGACTGGGCCCTGGAAAAGGGCGCTACCCACTACGCACACGTGTTCTACCCGCTCACCGGCCTAACCGCTGAGAAGCACGACAGTTTCCTCGAGCCGGTTGGTGACGGATCGGCTCTCGCCGAGTTCGCAGGAAGCGCCTTGACCCGCGGAGAGCCCGACGCGTCCAGCTTCCCCAGCGGTGGCCTACGCAACACGTTCGAGGCGCGCGGTTACACCGGCTGGGATGTCACCAGCCCCGCCTACGTGCTCGAGAGCCCCAACGGCAACACCCTCTGCATCCCCACGGTCTTCGTCTCGATGACCGGGGAGGCACTCGACCACAAGACCCCGCTCCTGCGCTCGCAGCAGGCGATGGCCGAGCACGCGGAGCGCATCCTGCGCTTGTTCGGCCACGAGCCGAGCCGGGTTGTCTCCTACTGCGGTGCCGAGCAGGAGTACTTCCTGGTCGACCGCCACTTCTTCCTGGCCCGCCCCGACCTGCTCAACGCCGGCCGTACTCTGCTGGGCTCCAAGCCACCCAAGGGTCAGGAGTTCGACGACCACTACTTCGGCGCCATTCCCGAGCGTGTCCTGGGCTTCATGATGGATTCCGAGCGAGAGCTATTCAAGCTCGGCATCCCCGCCAAGACCCGTCACAACGAGGTCGCCCCCGGTCAGTTCGAGATCGCGCCGATGTTCGAGCAGGCGAACGTGGCCGCCGACCACCAGCAGTTGTTGATGACGACCTTCAAGTCCGTCGCGAAGAAGCACGGCATGGAGTGCCTGTTCCACGAGAAGCCCTTCGCCGGGGTCAACGGATCGGGAAAGCACGTCAACTTCTCACTTGGCAACGCCACCCAGGGCAATCTGCTGTTCCCGGGCGACAACCCTCACGACAACGCGCAGTTCCTGGTCTTCTGCTCCGCCGTGATCCGGGCCGTTCATCTCTACGGCGGATTGCTGCGTGCCTCGGTCGCCTCAGCGAGCAATGACCACCGGCTCGGCGCCAACGAGGCGCCCCCTGCGATCATCTCGATCTTCCTCGGCGACCAGCTCGCCGACGTCTTCGAGCAGATCGCGAAGGGTGCGGCGACCTCCTCGAAGGGGCACGGAACGCTGATGGTGGGCGTCGACACGCTGCCGTCGCTGCCGTCGGACCCGGGTGACCGCAACCGTACGAGCCCATTCGCCTTCACCGGCAACAGGTTCGAGTTCCGGGCACCGGGCTCGATGCAGTCGGTCGCAGGGCCAATGACCACCATCAACACGATCATGGCCGAGGCGATGGATTACATCGCCACTGATCTCGAGAAGGCCGTCGCATCTGGTACCGAGTTCAACACGGCGGTGCAGAACCTCCTCACGGAGATCATCACGAACCACGGGGCGTCCGTGTTCAACGGAAATGGGTACTCCGACGAGTGGCAGGTCGAGGCCGCGGCCCGTGGGCTCCCGAACCTGCGCACCACACTCGATGCCCTGCCTGAACTGATCTCCGAGCCCGCGATGGCGCTGTTCGAGCGATACAACGTACTCAACCGTCGCGAGATGCACAGCCGCTACGACATTGGTCTTGAGCAGTACGCACTGAGCATCGGCGTCGAGGCCCGAGTCACCCTCGAGGTCGGACGTACCCTCGTGGCACCCGCAGCAGTGCGCTTCCAAACCGAATTGGCCGTCAACCTCGCGGCGCTGCGCGCTGTGGGCATCGAGGGCGACATGGCGGGGCTCGAGGCGGTCTCCACACCGCTGGCAGACTTGCGGGTTGCCTTGGTCAACCTCGCTGCGGCGCTTGACCACGACGGTGGCACCACGCTGGCGGAGGCCGAGCATGCGCGCGACGCACTCTTGCCCGCCATGGCGGCCGTGCGATCCGCGGCTGACCGTCTCGAGGGGATCGTGGCCGACGATCTGTGGCCGCTGCCCACCTATCAGGAGATGCTCTTCATCCTCTAGTTCGTCGCGCTCACGGCGCTGGCACGAGCCGGGACAGCACGACCGAGGTCGAGGGAGTCGTGGGTCCGTGAGTGCACGTTTCGAAGAGATCGATTGGAGCCCGACCCCGATCGGCGACATCTCACTGCGGCGCCGATTCGATCCGGTGACGGGCTCGGACGTCTACGAGGTCAAGCTCGGCGATGACTTCCTGATGTCGAGCCTGTTCACCGTGGCGGAGGTCGAGGTGGCGCGCCTCGCCCTAGCCGCCCTAGAAGGCCACGGGTTTGACGTCGTTGTCGGCGGCCTCGGCCTTGGCTACACGGCCCAGACCGTGCTCGACGATGCGCGCGTGGCGTCGCTGATTGTCGTGGACACTCTGGGCCAGGTGATCGACTGGCATGAGCGCGGACTCGTGCCCGTGAGCGTGTCGGCATCCTCTGATCCGAGATGCCGTCTCGTTCATGACGATTTCTTCGCCATGGCTGCCGCGGCTGGGTTCGACCCGGCGGTGCCGGATCGACGTTTCCACGCGATTGTCGTCGATATCGATCACTCCCCGAAGCACCTGCTCGACCCGGGCAACGCGGGGTTCTACGAGATTGCGGGATTGCGTCGACTCGCTGGCCGACTCCACCCCGGCGGGGTGTTCTCGCTGTGGTCGAACGACCCGCCGGACGCTGACTTCGAGGCGTCGCTGGCCCAGGCCTTCGCCACCGTCACGACCGAGGTCGTGAGCTTCCCCAATCCGTTCCAGGACCGTGAGTCGACGAACACCGTGTATGTCGCGACCACGGCGATGAGCTGATCGCCCGCCTTCTCGATCAGTGTCTGGAGAGGATCCCCGCGACATCGACGCCAGTCGGCAGGGTGCCGTACTCGTGCCCGCGATCTGGGCCAAGACGTGACTCAATGAACGCCTCGCTGACAGAACTGGGCGAGTAGCGGGAGAGCAGGCTCGCTTGCAGGGCCAGGGCCATCGACTCCACGAGCGAGCGCGCAAGCCGCTGCGCGGCATCGGTGTCGATCGAGGCGAGCTCACTTAGCCGCCGACGAAGTGTCTCGAGATGTGCATCGAGGAGGCGGTGATGGCCGCGCGCCAGCGAGAGCTCGGCGTCGAATGCCGTGAGGCAATCGGGTTCGCGCTCAATAGCGCGCATGACGTCGAGAGCGATCACATTTCCCGAGCCCTCCCACACCGCCATGACGGGCTGCTCGCGATAGCGGCGCGCAAGCGGGAATCCCTCGGTGTATCCGTTGCCGCCCAGGCATTCGAGCGCCTCGTAGGCATGATTGGGACCCCGCTTGCAGATCCAGTACTTCGCCACCGGAGTGGCCAGGCGACGGAAGCTGATCTCGTTGGCGTCGACGTCGTCGTCATGTGAGCGCGCAAGTCGCATGGCGGTGACGGTGGCAGCCTCGGACTCAAGCGCGAGGTCGGCAAGCACCGACGTCATCGCGGGCTGATCAACGAGGACGCGACCGAATGCGGAACGGTGCCGGGTGTGCCAGGTGGCCTCGGCCACTGCCTGACGCATACCCGACGCCGAGCCGAGAATGCAGTCGAGGCGGGTCCTCGCGACCATCTCGATGATCGTGCGGACCCCGCGGCCAGCTTCTCCGATCATGACCGCAGCCGTGGCATCGAGCTCGATCTCGCTGGAGGCGTTCGACCGGTTCCCCAGCTTGTCCTTGAGTTGTTGTACGCGGAACACGTTGCGAGCGCCGTCGGGCAGGACGCGAGGGACAAGGAAGCACGAGAGCCCATCCCCACCTGCACCAGAAGCCTGGGCCAGCATCAGGAAGGCGTCGGACATCGGTGCCGAGCAGAACCACTTGTGCCCGGTGAGCAGATACTGCTCACCGGGGCCTCCGCGACCTCTGGGTCGCGCGACCGTGGTGTTGGCGCGTACGTCCGAGCCGCCCTGCTTCTCGGTCATCGCCATGCCGAAGATGGCCGACGACTTACCGGGTGAGTCGAGATCGGGCTCGTACTCGCGGGAGAACATTCGCGGCAGCCATTCGGCCGCGACCTCGGGCTGCAGTTCTAGCGAGGGCACTGCGGCGTGAGTCATCGAGATCGGGCATGCGTGGCCAGGTTCGATCTGGCTCAGCAGCATGAACGCGGCAGCGCGCGCGACATTGGCGCCGGGTCGGGGATCGGCCCACGCCGATGTATGGGCCCCATGTCTGACGGCCGACGCCATGATCCGGTGGTAGGCCGGGTGGTACTCGACGTGGTCGATACGGTTTCCCCAGCGGTCATACGGGCGCAGTTCGGGTGTGATGGTATTTGCGATCACTGCATCGTCCTGGAATGCCGCGCTGCCGACGAGCGCACCGATCGCGATGAGATCCTCGTGTGCCCAGGCCGCATCGTGGCGGTCCACGGCCTCGACGAGGGCGACATTGGTCGAGTACTCGTCGATGCCGACCCGCGCCGGAGGCTGGTTGGTCACCTGGTGGGTCGAGTGCGGCGCGGGCGACGGTTCGGACGTGACACCCATGACGACCTCCCCGATCAGTGGTTCGCGGGATACGCGCTTTGGTGAATCCTCCCTGATGCGGGCCGTTTCGGGGGTGGTACCAGCGACGCGGTGCGCATCAGACAGGACGCCGGGCGGTGGCGGCACTCATGGGTCGGTGACAATGCGTGCGTGAAGGAGTCCGATCCCGCCGTCGCAGTGGACGCGTCTGCCCCTTGCGTCCCTGACCAGTCGCCGTCTCTTGTGCGCGTTGCACTGGATCGTCGCGCCAGGATCTGGCCTGATCGACGGTTCCTGGCAGGCGGATCTCCGTGGCGGCTGGTGCGTCTGTCCCAGCCCGCGGCGGGGTTCGCCTCTCGTCTGCGCGCGCGTGGCGACGAGGGGTTGGTGCCCGATGCATCCGATGTCGCTGCCGCCCATGTCCTGGTGGAGCGCGGCCTCGCACATCCCGCTCCGGTCCCATGCGCGGGACCGCACGACGTCACGGTGGTGGTCCCGGCCTATGGTCGCCCTGATTCCCTCGCCCGCTGTCTCGAGGCGCTCGCGGGTCTCACCGTGATCGTCGTCGACGACGCTACCCCTGATCCGAGGGCCCTTCGCGACGTCGTCGAGGCCCACGGTGCGACCTACCTGAGGCTGGAGGTCAACGCCGGTCCCGGCGCCGCACGCAATGCCGGCGCCGCGGCGTGCGAGAGTTGCTTGATCGCATTCGTCGATTCGGACTGCCAGCCGGTGGGCGGCTGGCTCGACCTTCTAGTGGCGCACTTCGCGGATCCGCGTGTCGGGGCGGCTGCCCCGCGAATCTCCTCGACGATGGCGCGGACGCGACCGGAAGCGCCGGCACGCGTTCTCGACCGATTCGAGGCACTGGCTTCGTCCCTGGACATGGGCGGTGACCCAGCACTCGTGCGGCCGGGCGCCGCCCTGGGGTTCGTGCCGGCGGCCACGTTGGTTGTCCGTCGTTCGGCTTTCGATCAGGGCGGGTTCGAGGAGGGCATGCGAGTGGGCGAGGACGTCGACCTGGTGTGGCGAATGGCCGACGCCGGTTGGCATGTGCGCTACGTGCCGTCGGCCCGGGTGGTACACGAGAGTCGCGATACATGGGGTGGTTGGCTTCGGCAGCGCTTCGACTACGGAACCTCAGCGGGTGCGCTCGACCGGCGATTCCCCGGACGCCTTGCGCCCCTTCGGGTTTCTGCTGGCAACGCGACTGCGCTCGGCTTGCTCACATTGGGTCGGTGGATTCCGGCGGCGCTCTCAGCGGGTACGTCGTCGGCTTTATTGAGCCGCAAGGTCATCGTCGCGGGCGGCGGTCCGCGCGCAGCTGCGTCGATCGGGGCGATCGGGCTGCGGAGCGATGCATCCTCGGTCGGTCACGCCCTTCGGCGTGAGTACTGGCCAGTGGGTCTCGCCGCCGTCGCGCTCGCACCGAAGGTGCCCGCTGCTCGCATCGCGGTGGCGCTGATGGTCGCACCCTTGGTGAGGGACTGGGCGAAGCAGAAGGATCAGCTCGACCCCCTTCGTTACGTGGCCCTGCGTCTGGTTGCCGACGCGGCCTACGGCTCGGGGGTGCTGGTGTCGGCGTGGCGTCAGCGGGATGTGGGCTCTATAAAGCCAGCGCTCCGCGGCAGCTCAGGCCATGTGGCTCAACGGGTGTCGGGTCTTAGGGACTCACTGTCGCGTCGACGTATCCGCGCAGGGTCGACGCGCCCGCGTTGAGAAGGTCCTCGAGGGACGTGTCGTCGGTCTCGAGCCATTGCTCGTATGCCGTCAGAGCCAAAGCCAGGCTCACATGCCCGATCGTCCTGGGCAGCAGGCTGTCGCGATCGACTCCGTACCGCTCGGCGGCGTAGTCGGCGATCACCCCGCGCCATTGCTCGTATCGAAGGACTGAGTGGGCCTGGAGCGCGGGAGTGCGGAGAATCAGCGACATCCGTTGACGATGCTGTGGAATCGCGTCCGGGTCGAGACGGTTGAACGCGACGATCGCGCGGTGCACCGCGTCAAAGACCGAGACGTCGCGGGGAGGCTCCCGAAGGGAGCGGCCCAAGTGCTCGAGGTTCGAGTCGAACTGGCCCCAGAGGATGTCGTTCTTCGAGGAGAAGTACCGGAACAGAGTCCGTCGGCCTACGCCCACGGCGTCGGCGATGTCCTCGACGGTGGTGTCCTCGAACCCTCGCTCGGCGAATAGTGCGAACGCCGCGGTTTCGATGGCGGCATGGCTAGTCGCCAGGGGGCGCCCCTGAGGAGGTTTCGGGCCGGTGTTCACAGCGGCGCGAACCTAGCAGGTCGACCCAGGCCCTTGCCTTATGGCGCGGGGTGCCAATACTCTCCTGTCACGGACTCATGCCGAGGCCGGACTTCACATTGTGAGAGGGACCTGATGGACGCCACCTCGACCGCCGCCGCCACCGCTTCGGACGCGACGACCGCCCTCACCGTCGAGGCGCTCGTCGAGGATGTCTCGATCGACGGGATGTGCGGCGTCTACTAGACGCCGCTCCCGATATGGCTGTTCCCGACGTGGCAGTGTCCTTGGACGAGCCCTGGCACCTCTCGCCGTCGGTCGCAATCAGGCCCGAGTCCTTCGGTGCCCTGGCCTATCACTTCGGTAACCGGCGCTTGACCTTCCTCAAGAGGCCCGAACTCCTCGCCGTGGTGCAGGGGCTTGATGAGGCTGCCGACGTCCGCACGGCTCTGGCCAACGCGGGTGTTCCCAGTGACGAATGGACGGCCTACGTCGCCGCGCTCGACTCGCTCGCGTCCGCGGACATGATCCGCCCAAGAACTGGACAGGACTCCGCCCCATGACCGCCCTTGATCTGGTGACCTCGTCCGCGGTGCCATCCACGCTGTCGGCGCTGCGCGCCCCGCGACCCGCGGGTGGGTCTCTCGTCCAGCAGTTCGAGTACGGGCTCGACGCGCCGATCTGCCTGACGTGGGAGCTCACGTACGCGTGCAACCTGTCGTGCGTTCACTGCCTGTCCTCATCGGGGCGCCGCGATCCTCGTGAACTCTCGACCGCCCAGTGCGAGTCGGTCATTGACGAGCTCCAGGCGATGCAGGTCTTCTACGTCAACATCGGTGGCGGCGAGCCCACGGTGCGCCCGGACTTCTGGCATCTCCTTGACTACGCAGTCGACCACCAGGTGGGCGTGAAGTTCTCCACCAACGGCGTGCGAATCACTCCGGATCGCGCGCGCTTCCTGGCCTCGAGCAACTACGTCGATGTCCAGGTCTCACTTGACGGTGCCACGGCCGAGGTGAATGACCACGTGCGGGGCGTCGGCTCATACGCCATGGCGCGCACTGCCCTGACGAACCTCGCCGAGGCTGGGTTCAAGGACGCCAAGATCTCGGTCGTCGTTACCCGGCATAACGTCGGCCAGCTCGACGATTTCAAGAAGCTCGCCGACGACCACGGTGCCACCTTGCGCCTGACGCGGCTGCGACCCTCGGGTCGAGGTGCTGACGTCTGGGATGAGCTGCACCCGACTCAGTCCCAGCAGCGTGATCTCTACAACTGGCTACTCAATGCGGGTGAGCGCGTCCTCACCGGTGATTCCTTCTTCCACCTCGCGGGGTTCGGCGAGTCGCTGCCGGGCCTCAACCTGTGTGGTGCCGGCCGCGTTGTGTGCCTCATCGATCCGGTGGGCGATGTCTATGCGTGCCCGTTCGCGATCCACGAGGAGTTCCTCGCGGGGAACGTCCTCGAGTCGGGTGGATTCGCGACCGTCTGGCGCACCTCGGAGCTCTTCGCGGACCTCCGCTCTCCGCAGACCTCCGGCGCCTGCACGAGGTGTCAGTTCTTCGATTCCTGTCGCGGCGGGTGCATGGCGGCGAAGTTCTTCACCGGGCTGCCCCTCGACGGCCCCGATCCGGAGTGCGTCCAGGGATATGGCGAATCGGCCCTCGCCGATCCGGACCGTGAGGCCCGTTCCTCCAGCCAAGACCACTCGCACCGCACGACTCGTGCCGGAGTGGGCCCCGTTCCTGTCGAGATCGGTTTTGGGATCCCAGCGCCATCCGCGCCACCCGTGCATGCGTGTGCTGAGAACCCGCTCGCCGGGTTCGACCCGCTTGGGCGCTGACGTTCCCGCTCCCTCCCGAACTTTCACCACCACATCCGTCGCGTCCCGGCGTCACGACACCCACGAGGATCCCCATGGCCAACACCTGGTTCGAGTCAGTCGCCGAGGCGCAGCGCCGCGCACAGAAGCGACTTCCCCCGTCGGTGTATGGCGCTCTGCTCGCCGGGTCGGAGAAGGGGATCTCCTACGCCGACAACCTCGCGGCCTTTTCCGAACTCGGGTTCGCCCCTCATGTGGCGGGCCTCTCGGCCAAGCGAGACCTGTCCACAACGGTGATGGGCCAGCCCATTTCGCTCCCTGTGATCATCTCTCCGACCGGCGTGCAGGCCGTCCACCCCGAGGGGGAGATCGCCGTCGCACGTGCCGCTGCCGCGCGGGGCACGGTCGTGGGATTGAGCTCGTTCGCCGGCAAGGCGATGGAGGATGTCGTCGCGGCCAACCCGCAGACCTTCTTTCAGGTCTACTGGATGGGCACGCGAGACGCGATGGTCGCCCGCCTGGCGCGTGCCAAGGCGGCAGGCGTGGTGGGGATCATCCTTACCCTCGACTGGTCCTACACCCACAGTCGCGACTGGGGTAGTCCCATCATCCCGCAGTCGGTGAACCTCAAGGCGCTCATGACATTCGCGCCCGAGGCGATCCGTCGTCCTGGCTGGACCATGAGCTTTCTGCGCGGCGGTGGGATCCCCGATCTCTCGACGCCCAACATCAACGGCATCGGCGAGGACGCACCCACCTTCTTCGGCGCTTATGGCGAGTGGATGCAGACCCCGCCCCCCAGTTGGGACGATGTCCGCTGGCTGCGCGAGCAGTGGGACGGGCCCTTCATGCTCAAGGGAATCTGCCGGGTCGACGACGCGAAGCGGGCCGTACAGGCCGGAGTCACTGCGATCTCGGTGTCGAATCACGGCGGTAACAACCTCGACGGCACCCCCGCTCCGATCCGAGCGCTCCCGGCGATCGCAGCGGCCGTAGGCGACCAGATCGAGATCGTGCTCGATGGCGGGGTCCGACGTGGGGGCGACGTCGTCAAGGCACTCGCCCTCGGCGCCCGCGCAGTGATGCTCGGGCGCGCCTATCTCTGGGGACTCGCTGCCAATGGGCAGGCAGGTGTCGAAAATGTCCTCGACGTCATGCGCAATGGGATCGACTCGGCGCTGCTGGTGCTCGGCCACTCGTCGATCCACGACCTCAGCCCGTCAGACCTCGTCATCCCTCCGGGCTTCGCCCGCGATCTCGGGGTCGACACCTCGTCATGACCGTCGAGGCGGCGACGGGCGACCTGTCGGGTCGTGGCGCGTCTACGCCACTCGTCGACCATTCCTGGACGTCGCTGCCTACGCGGCCTCTGGTGCTGGTGCCTGTCGGCTCGTGCGAGCAGCACGGTCCGCACCTGCCGCTCGACACCGACTCTGTGGTCGCCGTCGCGGTGGCGAGTGGCGTCGCATCAGCACTCGTGGACGGTCATCCGACCGGGAGTGTGGTGGTGGCCCCGGTGATCGCATATGGGGCCAGCGGAGAGCATCAGACATTTCCTGGCACGGTGTCGATCGGCCATGACGCGCTTGGATTTCAGCTCGTCGAGCTCGTGAGGTCGCTGTCGACGTGGGCGGGCCGCATCGTGTTCGTGAATGGCCATGGCGGAAATGTCGCGACCCTGTCGTCGGTGGTGCCTCAGATGATGGGCGAAGGTCACGAGGTCGCGTGGGCAGCCTGTGCCGTGCAGGGTATGGACTCACATGCTGGTCACGCCGAGACCTCCTTGATGCTGCACCTCGCCCCGTCGCGCGTCGATATCACTCTCGCCGTCCCGGGCAACGTGGCCGCGCTCGCCGAGCTTTTGCCCACCCTCAGGTCGGAGGGCGTGGCGGGGGTGTCTGCGTCGGGGGTCCTAGGAGACCCCACGGGTGCGACGGCCGAGCATGGTTCCGCGCTGCTCGTTGAGATGATCCGCGACGTCCACTCCCGGATCATGGCCGCCGCGGTGGGTCGCGACGGACGTCTCACACGTCCGGCCTCGACGCTGACAGGATCGCTCACATGACACCTGGACCGATCAATGGACGTGTCGCGCTGGTCACGGGTGCGGCGCGCGGAATCGGCTCTGCCACAGTCGATCGGCTCTGCGACCAGGGCTACTCGGTTCTAGCGGTCGATTCCTGTGCGGCCGACGGCGCCGATCGCCCTGACGGAGTCGAGTACGCGCTGGCCGATCCTGCTGACCTCGCTGACCTCGAACGTCGACACCCAGGCCAGGTCATCACCCGGATCGTGGACGTGCGTGACGGCGACGCGCTGGTCGCGGCCGCCGCCCTCGCGGTCGAGCGTTTTGGCCGACTCGATGCCGCCGTCGCCGCGGCCGCAGTGATCGTCGGCGGACGCCCGCTGTGGGAGACGCCGATATCGCACGTGAGAACACTGCTCGACGTCGATGTGGTGGGCGTCTGGAACACCGCCGCCGCGGCGATCCCTCACATGCTCGCGGGTCCGGCGCCCGATGGCTGCCGGTTCGTCGCCGTCGCCTCGGCGGCGGGATCCGAGGGCCTGTTCCACCTCGCGGCCTACAACGCGGCCAAGCATGCCGTCATCGGCATCACACGCGGACTCGCCGCCGACCTCGTGGGCACGGGCATCACCGCCGTGTCGGTGTCGCCCGGCTCCACCCGTACTCCCATGCTCGCGGCCACCGCGGGCCTCTACGGGATCGATGACGTGGAGCACTTCGCGAACTCCCAACTCCTTCATCGCCTCCTCGATCCCCGTGAGCTGGCGGCGACTATCGCGTTCTGCTGCTCGGTCGAGGGCGCCGTCCTGAATGGGTCAGTGGTGTCAGCCACTGGCGGGTTTACCGCCGGCGGCTAGAACCCATCGCTGAGTGGGTCACTCCCGGTCCGGGGTTGGGTCTATCCATCTGCCATGGTGGTGTCATGCGCATCTGCATCATGGACGATCTCGAAGGCGTGGCGCTGGGGTCGGCCGACTGGTCGGTGCTCGAGGGCGTCGACGAACTCCTCGCCCTCGACCGGCATTTTCATGACGAGGTCGAGCTCGCGGGGATTCTTGAACGATTCGACGTGATCGTCGTGCAGCGTGAGCGCACGCGCATCGGTCGCAGTCTCCTTGAGCGGCTCCCGAGCCTAAGACTGCTCGTCACCACCGGACCGTTCAATGCGGCCATCGACCTTGCGGCGTGCGCCGATCTCGGCATCACGGTGTCCGCGACGTCCATGGGTGGGGGAGCGGTCGTCGAACTGGCCTGGGCCCTGATCCTCGGGGCATTGCGCGATGTCCCCGCACGGGACTTGTCGATGCGCTCGGGTGAGTGGGCCCCGGTGCCGGGACGATCACTACCCGGACTCCGGCTCGGGCTGCTGGGCCTGGGAAACACCGGGACACGTATGGCCAGGATCGCTGCGGCATTCGACATGGAGGTCGTCGCCTGGAGCGAGAACCTCACTGCAGAGGTCGCGCGCGAGCGCGGCGCCACGCTCGTGAGTCGGCGTGAACTCTTCGCGACCTCGGATGTCATCTCGGTGCACCTTGTCCTGTCCGCGCGCACCCGCGGCCTCGTGGTGGACGACGACCTCCGGGCAATGAAGCCGGACGCCTGGCTCGTGAACACCAGTCGGGGCCCCATCGTCGACGAGGATGCCTTGATCCGCGCGTGTCGGGACGGCGTGATCGCAGGCGCGGCGCTCGATGTGTTCGATCAGGAGCCACTCCCGCCCGACCACGCTCTGCGCCGACTTCCGAACACGGTGCTGACACCGCACGTCGGGTACGTGACCACCGAGACTTTCCGTGTCTGGTTTGGCGAGGTGGTGGAGGACATCGCCGCCTTTGCCGCGGGTTCGCCCGTGCGGGTGCTGAGCGCCTGAGCCTCGGGCGAAGGTCGGGCTCATGGCCTCCCCGGGCATAGCATCGTGGACCACACGACCGCGGGGCCTCGACAGGCGCTGCCACGCGTCGCACGTCACCGGTGGCTAGACCCGGCCTCGCGTTGCGGTCGCAGAAGGGCGGGAGGCGCAAGTGACCTTGCTCGCTGCCGACCCCGGCTCATCACTCGCCACTGCCCTTGGCGTGATCGGTTCGGTGTTGACACTGTCGGTGGCGGCACCCCAGGCGGTCAAGGTCTGGCGCGACCGTGCCAGCGTCGGAGTCTCGGGCGCCACCTGGTGGCTGTTCTGCATGCTCGCGTTCCTATGGATCGGCTACTCCATCCGCGAGGGCAACGCCCTGGTCCTGTGGTGCAATGTGTTCGCTCTGGTGGCCAACTGTGCGCTCGTTCTGGGCATCCACAGGTTCGACCCCCTGTCGATGCCGGGCATCGCACTCTGGGTCGGTATCCCGGGCATTGGCTCGGTGGTCGCGGCGGTCGGATTCTTTGCCCCGGTCGCCCTCGTGAGCGGCTTGCTCGTGGCCATCGCACTCATCAGAGTGCCGCAGATTCGGCGGTCCTTTCGGACCTGGCGTGAGGTGACACCCTCTGAGGTCTCACGTGTCACCTGGTGGGTAGGGCTCGGCTCGGGTGTGTGCTGGGAGTTCTACGGGATACTGCTGGGTGATGTCACGATCATGCTGGCATCCCTCGCCGGATCGAGCATGTCCGCCACGGTTGTCGCGCTTGAGCACGCCGCCGCGGGGCGTCGCCGTCGGGTCGCGCGTGTGGGCACCTTGCCTGCCAAACAAACGCATGGTAGAAACTAGGCATGGTGGCAGCGACAAGTAGGAACGTGGCCGTAGTCGGCAGCGCGCAGACGCAGTTGAAGGCGGCGTGGTCGGACCGACAGCACGTCGACCTCATCTCCGAGGCTGTGGCCCGAGCATTGCTCGGCACCGGCCTGCGGATCGAGGACGTTGACTTCGTCATCGACTCGGGAAGTGACTTCCTCGACGGGCGGAGCATCTCTAACTGTGGCTTCCTCGGCGCCATGGGAGCTCACCACAAGGAAGAGTCCCGCGTTGAGGAGGACGGCCTCTGGTCGGCCCTCTACGGGGCTACCAAGATCGCCTCCGGTTCGGCGTCGGTGGGCCTGATCGTGGCCTACTCCAAGTCCTCCGAGAGCGACCCCAATGACTACTGGACCTCCCTCGCGGAGCCATTCACCCAGCGGCCGGTCGGGCTCGATCAGAACGCCGTCGCGGGCCTGTTCGCTCAGCGCTACCTGACCCGATTTGGGGTCCCGGCCAGTGCGTTGCGCGCGGTCACGCACAGGGCATGGGCCGCTGCCGATGGCAACACTTTCGTCGATGCCACCTTGGAGATGCTCCAGGACGAGTACTGGTCCCAGGAGATCGCGAGCCCGCTGCGTCGCTCGGACATGGCCAGGCCCGTCGATGGCGCCGTTGCGGTGCTGCTCGCGAGCAAGGATGTCGCCCGCCAGATCGGTGGTTCACCGGTGTGGGTCACGGGTATGGGTTCGGCGATCGACCAACACTTCATCGCCGCACGTGATGGCGCGACACTTCCGGCCGCGGCCGCTGCCGCGAGCGCGGCCTACCGGATGGCGGGTGCCTCGGGCGCCTCGGACTTTGACATCGTCGAAGTCTCCGCTGGGTCCACCGCGGGTGAGCTCATGGTTCTCGAGGCCCTGGGGATGGCCGAGCCTGGCAAGGCCATCGACCTCTACGCAGACGGCGCCTCGCCGGGCCTGAACCCCTCGGGTGGCGCACTTCCCGCGGATGTCGTCATGGCATCCGGGCTCGTCCGCCTTCACGAGGTCGCCGCCCAGCTCGGCGGCCGATCCGACCACGCCCCGCAGGGTGCGCGTCGCGGACTCGCCCACGCATCGGGCGGTCTCGGCATGCAGAACCACTGCGTCATCACTTTGGAGACCTCGTGACGAACATCGCCATCGTGGGCACCGGGCAGACGGCACACGCCCGCCGCCGCCTCGACGTCAGCCAGGCCGGTCTCGCACGTGAGGCCGTCATGGAGGCCCTCGCCGATGCCGGCCTCACCATGGCCGACATCGACTCCGTCGTCGTTGCCAGCGGCCCGGCGATGTTCGGTGCGGTCAACCAGCCTGAGAAGTGGCTCGTCGACGCACTTGGCGCACGCTTCAAGCCCGTTGTTCGCGTCACCAGCGGCGGCGGCACCGGTCTTGCCGGCGCACTCGCCGCCATGAACCAGATCAAGGGCGGCGTCGCCAAGCGCGTTCTGGTCGTGGCTTACGACAAGCTGTCCGAGGGTGCGCTGCAGGCCTCAATCTCGACCCTCTACGACCCCTTCTGGGGACGTGAGTTCGCGGTCGGAATCATGGGCTTCTCCGCTGCCTACTGGCGTGCGCGCATGGATCGCCTCGGGCACACCGAGGAGGCTGCGGCGATGGTGGCCGTGAAGAACCGCGCCAACTCGATGCTCAATCCCAAGGCGCATGTGAAGAAGGAAGTCACCGTCGAGGAGGTGCTCGCCTCCAAGCCGCTCTGCTGGCCGATCAAGGTCCTCGATGTTCCGCCGATCTCCGACGGTGCGTGTGCGGTGATCCTCGCCGCCGAGGGCGACGCCGAGGCCATCACCTCCACGCCTGCCTGGATTCGCGGCATGGCGTATTACAGCGAGGCCGATAACGCGGCCCACCGTTCAATGCTGCAGTCAGAGCCGCTGAAGATCGCCGCGGCGAAGGTCTACCGCGCATCTGGGGTCACCAATCCTCGCCGTCAGTTTGACGTCGCCGAGGTGCAGGAGCCCTACACCTGCTTCGAGCTCAGCTACTACGAAGGCTTGGGCCTGTGCCCTGAGGGCGGCGCTGCCGAACTCATCGCTTCGGGTGCGACCCAAATGACCGGCGATATCCCGGTCAACCCGTCCGGAGGCTGCATGGGTGCAAACCCCATCGGAGCCACCGCGCTGATCCGTCTGGCCGAGGCTGCGATGCAGGTCACCGGCAAGGCAGGTGCCCACCAGATCCAGGGCGCCGAACTCGGACTCGTCCAGGCCGGTGGAGGTTGGGCCAACCTCCGAGGTGTCGCCGTCGTCGGCTCGACCAAGGACTGAGGGGCTCACATGACCAACAACGCCACATCGACCCGCGAGACCATGGGATCGATGACCAGCAGGCTCTCGATGCCGTACACCCTGACTGCCGGCAAGGCCATGGGCACCTTCCTGGCCGAGCTCGGCGCCCAGCGGATCATTGGGTCGCGCTGCGCTGCGTGCGCCACCGTCCGTGTTCCGGCACAGGACTTCTGCGGCGACTGTGGCGCGGAGACCGGCGAGCTCGTGGCCGTTCCGTCCACCGGTGAGCTCACCGGCTGGACCGTCACCGAGCGGGGCATCCTCGCCTTCGTCCTCCTCGACGGCACGGACGTTCCGCTGTTGCATCGCATCGTCGACACCGATGTCAGCAGCCTCGTCCTTGGGGCGCGTGTGAGTGCGCGCTGGGCGGCCGAGCCCGCAGGCAATGTCATGGACATCACCGGGTTCGCGATCGACGCGGAGAGCACCGTCGGAGCACTCGCCCCCACCAACGAACTGCTCGCCCCGATCGAGCAGCTTGCCTACCGCATGGAACTCACCTACGAGCACTCCTACGGTCACTTCTACGGATCCCTTTTCGACAGTGTGAAGAACGACCGTCGGATCCGCGGAATTCGCTGCCCGTCCTGCCGCAACGTCTTGCTCCCGCCCCGCGGGTTCTGCGACGTCTGCTTCGTCCCCACGAAGGACTGGATCGACATCCCCGACACCGGCACGGTGCAGGCCTGCTCCGTGGTCCACATCGAGTTCGTGGGCCAGCGCATGACCCCGCCCTACGTCTACGCCGAGATCGTTCTCGACGGCACCGCGACCCGGCTCATCCACTCGGTCGGCGGACTCTCCGCAGAGGAGGCCCGCTCGGGCATCGTCAAGCCCGGATCTCGCGTCAAGGCCGTGTGGAGCGATCGCGCTACCGGCAGCCTCGCCGATATCGAGTACTTCCAGGTGATCGACGGCAGCGCCTGATGTCCGAGCCGTCCGGCGACGTCCTCGATATCAGTGTGGAGGACGGCCTCGCCGTCGTCACACTCCAGCGACCCGAGGCGATGAACGCCCTCAATGGTGTTCTCAAGGACGCTTTGTCGGCGTGGCTTCGCCAGGTGCGCTACGACGACGATGTCCGTGCCGTTCTGATCACGGGCTCCGGTCGCGCGTTCAGCGCGGGTGGCGACCTGTCAGAGATGGACCCGGGCCGTGCACCCCAGGCGGCCCGTATGCGTCAGGACAAGCTGCTCCGCGAGGTCTTCGTTCCGCTAGCCCAGCTTCCCAAGCCCGTTGTGGCGGCCGTCAACGGTCACGCGCATGGTGCGGGTCTGAGCCTGGCCCTCGCGTGCGACATCGTGATCGCCGCCGATGACGCCCCCATGTCACTGGGTTTCGTGCACCGCGGGCTTGCCCCCGACTGCGGGGTCCTGTACTTCCTCCCTCGGATCGTCGGCGCCATGCGCGCGAAGGAGCTCCTGCTCACGGGGCGCCGATTCGATGCGCGCGAGGCTGTCGAGATGGGCCTGATCTCGCGCTCGGTGCCGGGCGCCGAGTTGATGGATGTCGCTCTCGAGACCGCGAGATCACTCGCGCAGGGTGCCACCGTCGCCCTGGGGATGACCAAGACTCTCGTCGATCAGTCGTGGCAGGCATCGCTCGAGCAGCTCGCCGAGCTCGAGGCCTACTCCGCCGCCGTCTGCCGCAAGACTGAGGACCACGCTGAGTCGCTCGTCGCGTTCCGCGAGAAGCGTCCGGCCGTCTTCACGGGGAAATGATCGCGCCGTGACTGATGCGGTCATCGTCGCAGCGGCGCGCAGCCCGTTCGGTAAGGCCTTCCGTGGGTCCCTTGCTTCGGTGCGCCCCGACGATCTCACCGAGACAGTCGTGCGCGCTGCGATGTCACGGGTTCCGGGCCTTGACCCTTCAACACTCGACGATCTCTTTGTGGGTTGCGCAGTTCCGAGCGACGAGCACGGCGACAACATCGCTCGGCGAGTGGCCATTCAGCTCGGTTACGACGATGTCCCCGGTGTCACCGTGAACCGCTTCTGTGCCTCCAGTGTGCAGACCACGCGCATGGCCTTGCACGCGATCCGTGCGGGGGAGGGGCGAGCGTTCATCTCCGCGGGTGTCGACTGTGTGTCGCGCTATCGCACTCCGGTCGATGACTCCCGCAACCCGCGCTTCGCCGCCGCCATGGAGCGCTCAGCCGCCTTCACCGCGTCGGGCGAGGTCTGGACCGACCCTCGTACCGAGGGTCTCCTCCCCGATGTTTACATCGACATGGGGCAGACCGCGGAGCATGTCGCCGTGCTTCGTGGGGTGAGCCGCGAGCGTCAGGACGAGTACGCCCTGCGTAGTCAGCAGCGGGCGATCGAGGCACTCGACGCGGGCTATTTCGACACCGAGATCGTGCCGATCACGCTTGCGGATGGAACCGTCGTCACCACAGACGACGGCCCTCGCCGCGATTCGACCATCGAGCGCATGGCCTCCCTGTCGCCGGTCTTCCGAGCCGAGGGCACCGTCACCGCTGCCAATGCATGCCCGCTCAACGACGGCGCGGCGGCGCTCGTGGTGATGAGCTCTGACTACGCCCACGAGCTCGGCATCACGCCCCTTGCCAGGATCGTGGCCACGTCCTCGACGTCGCTCTCACCTGAGATCATGGGTCTTGGTCCGGTCTCGGCGATCCGGGCGCTGTTGTCGGCGCGCGGGATGTCGGCGCGCGACATCGATCTGTTCGAGATCAACGAGGCCTTCGCGGCACAGGTGCTCCCCTCCATCGATGATCTTGGGCTCGACGAGGCTCGCGTCAACGTCCACGGTGGCGCCATCGCGATCGGGCACCCCTTCGGCGCCACGGGTGCACGACTCCTGGGAACGTTGATCAACGGGCTGACTCGGCGCGATGAAACCTTCGGGGTTGCCTCGATGTGCGTCGCTGGCGGCCAGGGCATGGCATTGCTGCTCGAACGGATCTCGTAAGGTCAACCCCTGTCGCCCTCTCCGGCGATGGCCTGCCCCCCGCAACGTGAAGATGAAGGAGCGGCACTGATGGAGTCCTGGTCTGGTGGGTATATCGACCGGAGCATCCCGTGGCCGACGTCCAACGACGTCCGGATCTTCGATCTGGCCCTTCTCCTCGAGCCTGGGATGACCAGGCACCCGTATCACCCGCCGTTCTCATTCGCCATGGCCAAGCAGCATGGCGAGGGGGTCTACCCCAACGGCATCTCATCCGCGATGGAGATCTTCTCGATGGGTGCCCACGTCGGGTCGCACGTCGACGCGCTCGGGCACATCGCACTCAACGGTGAAGTCTTCGGGGGTCGCAACGTCACCGAGGCGCAGTCGGCCACTGGTGGGCTCGAGGTCGGCAGTACCGAAGAGATCCCGCCGCTGATCGGGCCAGGTCACCTCGTCGATGCCGAGGCGCTCTTCGGTCGCGAACTCACCCCGGCCGACGGAATCGGCGCCGACCAGTTCGAGGAATGGTTCGCCGACCGCACCAAGCCCGGCCCGGGCTCGATCGTCCTGGTCCGGACCGGCTGGCTGCGCTACTGGAACGACAGCGACGCCTACATCTCGATCAAGCATGGACTTCCGGGCGTCTCGCGCTCGGGAGCTGAATGGCTGTCCGCTCGCGGCATCATTGCGACGGGCTCGGACACGATGAACTACGAGCACAAGCCAGACCCGGCCATCGTGGCCATGTCGGTGCACGTGCACAACCTTGTGGAGAAGGGGATCTACATCATGGAGTCGCTCAACCTCGACGTCCTCGCAGCGCATAAGGTCACGGACTTCACGTTCGTCGGCCTTCCGCTGCGTCTTCGTGGTGGCACCGGTTCGCCGTTGCGCCCCATCGCGATCGTCTCGCAGTCATGACGGCGTCGGACGCGTCCGTGGACGCCGGAGCGAGCCTGTCCCCGAGTGATATCCGCCAGGTGCTCGACGTTCTGGCGAATTCCACCTGGGATGAGGCCGTCGTCACGATCGGCAACGTCACTATCGCTGTGGCCCGCAATGGGGCACACCTGCCCACGGCTGCGCCGGCTGCACCCGCACCAGCGGCCGTGGCGGCTGCACCGGTCGCGGCAGCTCCGGCGGTTGCACCAGTGGCAGCAGCCCCGGCGGCCGCAGCCGCAGTCGTCGCTCCCGCGGCAGTGGCCGGCACACCAGTCACAGCACCGAGCGTGGGCGTCTTCTGGCGGGCTCCCGAGCCCGGTGCCGCCCCGTTCGTCGAGGTGGGTCAACAAGTCGAGTCGGGCACCGAGTTGTGCATCGTCGAGGTCATGAAGTTGATGAACCGAGTCACCGCGCCGGTGTCAGGCACCATTG
>WLRQ01000022.1 GCA_009697815.1 Actinomycetota bacterium | reverse complement strand
GTGCGTGGTGAGACGCGCATCGTCGTCGAAGAGCACCGACCGGTTCCGCTGTGGCAGCACGTCATGGCCGGACCGCGGCTCTACGACCTGTTTATCGACGATGACCAGCAGAAGGTCAACCCCGAGCTCCTGCGCCTTGCCCGCGAGGAGACGCAGCAGGCCAAGGCCGGGCGCGATGTCAGACGCGATGGCGCTTACCGGGCGGGTGGCGCGGGGGCGGCGCGCGGTCGGGGACGGACGCGAGGGCTTCATGTTCCCCTGCGGGCGGAGATGGTCGAGCGCCTCAACCGCGACAAGCTCCTCCCGGCGATTACCTTCATCTTCAGCCGTATCGGCTGTTCGTCGGCCGTCGAACAGTGCCTCGCCGCGGGGCTGCGGCTGACCTCGCGCGAGGAGCGACTGCTGATCCGAGGGGTGGTCGAGCAGCGATGTGCGAACCTGCCACAGGAAGACCTTGAGGTCCTTGGATACCTCGGCTGGCTCGACGGACTCGAGCGTGGATTCGCCTCGCACCATGCGGGGATGCTCCCGACATTCAAGGAGACCGTAGAGGAGCTCTTCCAGCGCGGGCTAGTCAAGATGGTCTTCGCCACCGAGACTCTTGCCCTTGGCATCAACATGCCGGCCCGCACTGTGGTGCTCGAGAAGCTCGTGAAGTGGAATGGCGAGACACATGCTGATGTCACGCCGGGGGAGTACACCCAACTCACGGGCCGTGCCGGCCGCCGGGGCATCGACATCGAGGGCAACGCCGTGGTCGTGTGGCACCAGGGCTTCGATCCGGGTGCGCTGGCCGGGCTAGCGTCGACGCGCACGTATCCGCTGCGATCGTCGTTCAAGCCGTCATACAACATGGCCGTGAACCTTGTCGGGTCGGTGGGCCATCATGCGGCCCGCGAGCTACTCGAAACCTCGTTCGCACAATTCCAGGCAGACCGGGCGGTCGTCGGGATGGCACGCCAGGTGCGCAAGCAGGAGGGGGCGATCGAGGGATATCGCGAGGCCATGACTTGCCACCTCGGCGACTTCGGTGAATATGCCGAGCTTCGCCGACGCCTCACTGATCGTGAGAAGCAACTTGCCCGCGACGGCGCAACTCGGCGCCGGTCAGAGGCCGCGGACTCCCTCGCCGCGCTAAAGCCTGGGGATGTGATCGTGGTTCCTGCGGGTCGACGGTCAGGCTTGGCTGTCGTGATCGACCCGGGTCTGTCCGAGCGCGATGAGCCCCGACCGTCGGTGCTCATGATGGACCGGCACGTCAAGCGACTATCGGTGATCGACTTCCCTTCGCCGGTAGAGCCACTTGAGCGCATTCGCATTCCCAAGCTGTTCAACCCGCGATCGGCGAACTCGCGTCGAGATCTTGCCGCGAAACTCAAGGATGCCGTGGGCGACCTCACCATCGAGCGCCCGCGCAAGGTGCGCGGCGGTGGTGAGGACGACCTCGTGCTCGAGCTCCGCCGCCAGATCCGGCAACACCCATGCCACGGATGCGATGACCGCGAGCAGCATGCGCGGTGGGCCGAGAGATCGTTGCGACTCGAACGTGAGACCTATGGACTTGAGCGGAGAGTGGAGAGCCGCACGAACTCCATCGCCCGACAGTTCGATCGCGTGTGCGCGATACTGGCGCGACTTGGCTACCTGAGCTCCGACGACGACACCGCCACCGTCACCGACGCTGGCCGCATGTTGCAGCGGCTCTACAACGACATGGACCTTGTTGCCGCGGAGTGCCTGCGTCAGGGGCTCTGGCACGGCCTCACCGCACCGGAGCTCGCCGCCTGCGCGTCCGTGTTGGTCTTCGAGTCACGCTCGGCTGAGGACGCGTTTGCACCGAAACTGCCCGAAGGCCGAGTGCGCGAAGTGCTGCTCGACACGGTTCGGCTGGCGGGCGAACTTGCTGGCCTCGAGTCCGAGGAACATGTGCAGTTCCTACGTGAGCCCGATCTCGGATTCGCTTGGGCTGCATACCGTTGGACGTCCGGGCACCGCCTCGACTCGGTTCTCCGAGAAGTCGACCTTGCGGCTGGAGACTTCGTGCGCTGGTGCAAGCAGTTGGCCGATCTGCTCGGCCAGATCGCGGACGCGGCACGTGCTCACGGCGGGCCCGAGGGTGCGGTGCTTGCTGCGACTGCTCATCAGGCGCTCGATGCGGTTAAGCGCGGCGTCGTGTCGTTTTCCTCGGTCTGATGGTCAACTGCCCGACGTTGCGTCGCGCATCCCGGGGTGTGCGGATCACGCCGACATCGCGGCCACGACGCGGGAGACCGAGGCCGTCAGGCCCCACTTAGCGCTCAGGGCTGCGAGGGTGTCGGGGTCGCGCGGCGACAGCGGTAGCCGGTGATCCGCCTCGGGCAGGTCGACGTCGATAGCAACCCTCACGACCGCAGGAGCAACCCTGAGGTACTCGCGCGCAGCGATGATCTTCGCGTGAACGCTCGCTCGTGCGCCGGGGTCGGCCTTCTCCGCTGCCGCGATGACGCCGTCGAGGCTCTGGTAAGTCACGATGAGCGACGCAGCTGTCTTCTCGCCCACGCCCGGCACCCCGGGGAGACCGTCGGATGGATCGCCGCGCAGCGCCGCGAAGTCTGCGTAGCAGCGACCCGGTATCCCATATCGCTCAGTGATCACAGACTCGGTGATCACCTCGGCGCGCGCAACGCCGCCCTTGGCGGTGTAGAGGACCCGGACCCCACGGCTGTCGTCGATCACCTGGAACAGGTCGCGGTCGCCCGTCACGACGTCGGTCGGCATGGTCGCGCGGTGCGCCAGCGTGGCGATCACGTCGTCGGCCTCGTACCCCGGCGCGCCCACCCTCGCAATCCCGAGTGCGCTCAGGACCTCGACGATGATGGGCACTTGAGGAGCGAGGGTGTCGGGAACGTCCTCGACGTTCGAGGATTCATCGGCGACGCGATGGGCCTTGTACGTGGGGATCGCGGCCACCCGGAAGTCCGGGCGCCAGTCGTCGTCCCAGCAGCACACCAGGTGCGTCGGGCCGTGATCGTTCACGAGTTTCGCGATGAAATCGAGGAATCCACGGACGGCATTGACCGGGGTGCCATCGGGCGCCGTGATCGACTCCTTCATTCCGAAGTAGGCGCGGTAGTACAGGCTCGCGGAGTCCACCAAGAGCAATGTGTCGGGTCCGGTCCTCATGCGCTCAGGAGATCTCAGAGACCACGGTCGCGGTGAGTTGCTGCACGAGGTCGCCGCCGTAGCTGTCGTACTGCCGGCCCTGGAGGGCGGCCAGCTCTTGACCCGCGTTCATCTGGAACGGGCTGATACCGCCCGATTCCCAGGGGCTGACTGATCCTGCGCGCAACGCGATAGGTGATTTCGCGGGGATACCCAGCATGGCGCGGATCTCATCGACGTCACGGTCGGCGAGTGAGAGCCAATCAACCTCCATGAGATCCTCGCCGCCGAATCTCGCACCGATGATGGCGCCGCGATACATCGCGTCAGCGAGGCGAACGCCCATCTTGCGGGAGTTCCTCGACAGGTTGCCCTGGTCCTGCTCGAAGATCGCGACGGCCTCCAGGTTGCCGGTCTCGAACAGGCTCAGCACCATGGCCAGCAGAGAGAACGCGGTGGAGTCGTCATTGGCCCGCGAGATCAGCCCGAAAATTTCGATTTCGGACTCGATGGTGGATCCGTAGTCGGCGATGACGTGCACCCAGTCGTGCTGGGCGAGGTAGGGCGAGGCGCTGCCTGGGCTGCCAGGGAAGTGGAATCCGCGCGAGGTGTAGAACTGCCACACTTGGCGGCCCAGTGTGTTCGGTGGAAGGTGCTCCATGGCCGCCCATCGGCCCGCGAGCTCGGGGTCATCCTCGACCGATGCCCAGTGGTCAGGAACGGCGACGTCGGGCCGGGCACCCTCGCTGTGATCGATGTCGAGGTGGTCGTGGTAGCCGGCGCGGGCGAAATCGGCCATGACCTGACCACGTGCGCCCTGGGCCTCGTGCATCGCCACCTGGATCATGTCGTCGTCGACCGAGGCCTCGCGAGCGTAGTCAGCGATGCGCTCGACGATCTCGGCTGGAAGTGGGTTGAGGATGAACGCACCGAGCAACATCACCTGGATCATGCGCACCCGGAAATCCCCGGTGCGATAACGCATGAGTTCCCCGAATTCTTCGGGGTACATAGGTTCGATGAAGTCGGGGTTGATGTGGGTGCCGCTCATAGCCACCGTGTGGGCGCTCATCACGTGGTACTGGAGGTCGGTGAGTCCTTCAGGGCCCTGCATCGCGGTCACCAGCGCCCGGGCGATCTCGAAGCCCTCATTGTCGGCGGGCGGAGGAAGGATTGCGTCGGGCTCTGGCAGTGGAACCGGCATGTCGTCCTCGCATGTTCGGGGGAATCAGCGACGCCTGACGTCCGTCCGTCCGGGTCCGGACACCGCTCGCAGGAGTGGCCGCATCCTACCGGTCGGCCTCAGCCGTGACGAGGTCTCGTCGTGTCCTCTCGTGTCCGGTCCGGGACCACGTAGGGTCGCTGTCGTGACTGAGCCCCTGGGCCTCCCCGGCACCGATGTTCCCCATCACCCGCCCCTGGCTGAACTTGCCAGCAGGCTCGAGCGTGCTCAACGGGCCGCGCGGGCACATGAGGTCGACGCCCTTCTGATCACTCCAGGTCCTGATCTTCGCTATCTCACCGGCTACGACGCCGTCGCCCTGGAGCGGCTCACATGTCTGGTGGTGCCCGCCTCAGGTGCACCGTGGATCGTGGTTCCGCGACTGGAGAGTCCGGCCGCGAACGCCAGTCCCATCGGATCACTGGGTGTCGAGGTTCGGGAATGGTCCGAGACCGACGACCCGTATTCGCTGGTCGGCTCGTTACTTGCTGAGCGCGGGCGCGTGGCCCTCGACAATCACATGTGGGCAGAGAAGGTTCTCCGGCTTCGCGCCGCAATGCCACATGTCGATCAGATGCTGGCTGGCCCCGTGCTTCGTGAGCTCCGGTTGTGCAAGACCGACGCTGAGATCATGGCCTTGACGAGAGCCGGGGCTGCGATCGATCGCGTCCACGCGCGGGTTCACGAGTGGTTGCGACCCGGGCGCACCGAGCTCGAGGTGGGCAAGGACATCGCCGAAGCGATCATTGCCGAGGGACATGTCCGCGTCGATTTCGTCATCGTCGCCAGCGGACCGAACGGCGCGAGCCCCCATCACGAGCTGTCCGATCGGGTGATCGAGGTCGGCGATCCGGTGGTGGTCGACATCGGCGGCACGATGCCCGACGGCTACTGCTCGGATGAAACGCGCATGTACAGCGTGGGCCAGCCCCCGGCGCAGTTCCTCGAGTACTACGCAGTCTTGTTGGCCGCGCAAGAGGCGGCTTGCCGCCATGTGGCGCCGGGGGTCACGGCTGAGAGCGTCGATCAGGCGGCTCGTTGGATCATCGACGAGGCGGGCTTCGGTGAGTACTTCATCCATCGCACCGGGCACGGCATCGGCCTCGAGACGCACGAGGAGCCCTACATCGTCCGGGGCAACACCGAGGAACTCCGGCCCGGCATGGCATTCTCGATCGAGCCTGGGATTTACCTGCCCGGCCGACATGGTGCGCGGATCGAGGACATTCTGGTGTGCGGTTCGCAGACGGGGGAGCGGCTCAATCACCGCCCGAGGGAACTCATCATCCTCTGATCGCTTCCCGGTGGCGCGTCCCGTCCTCGCGGCGGACGTGGGATAACTTGTGTGAGATCGCCAATGCTCGTCGTGGTTGAGAAGGGTGAGCGCGGTGGAGGAGATCGACCAGGCGATCGTGCGGCTGCTAGCCGGGGACGGTCGGATGTCCTATACCGACCTCGGGAAGTCCACCGGGCTCTCGACCTCGGCCGTGCACCAGAGGGTGCGGCGCCTCGAGCAGCGCGGCGTGATCAAGGGCTACACGGTGATTGTCGACCACGATGCGTTGGGACTCCCATTGACGGCACTGATCTCGATCAAGCCCATCGACCCGGCCTCGCCCGATGATGCTCCCGGGCGCCTGGAGGGGATCACGGCGATCGAGGCCTGCCACTCGGTTGCCGGCGACGAGTCGTATGTTCTCAAGGTTCGCGTAGCCAATCCTGCGGCGCTCGAGCAGTTGCTGGCCGAGATCCGCGCCAAGGCCAATGTCTCGACGCGCACCAGCGTCGTCCTCTCGACCGCATATGAGAACCGGCCGCCGAGTATCTAGTCGACGTCGGGGCCTACGCGGCCCGGCTCAGTCATGGACCTCGCGACCGGCCACCGGCTGTGAGAGCGAGTCGTTGCCGTGCAGCGCCCACCACGCCTTACCCGCTTCTGGCAACGTGTGGATGGGGTCGTAGTACTCGTGTGGGCGTAGGAGGGCGTCTACGTCGCTCATCTCGATGCCGGTTCGATAGTTCTTGGTCCAGTAGCTGATCCCGCGTTCGCGGTCGTAGTCGTGGACCTGGTGCACCCATCGCTTTCCGACATACGGCACGTCGCAGACGATGCGGGGGGTCGCGAATCCGGGTAGATAGCCCATGATCGAGTGCTGCAACGCTTGGGCTTCCCAAAGCCCAAGCCGCCAGTGTTCGGCGTTCGGAATCATGTCGCACATGTAGAAGTAGTACGGCATGATCCCTGCGCCATCGAGCAGCGCGAAACACAGATCCAGCAGCGCGCCGGCGGAGTCGTTGACCCCGCGCATGAGAACTCCCTGGTTGCGCACGTCGCGGACGCCGCACTCGAACATCGCCTTGGTAGCTTCGGCCACCAAAGGCGTCACGGATTGGGCTGCGTTCACGTGGGTGTGGATAGCGAGTCCGACCCCTCGGGCACGAGCGATCCTTGCGAGTCGTTCCATTCCGGATCGGACGTCGTCCTGAAGCCAGTGCTGTGGCAGGCCCATCAATGCCTTCGAGGCCAACCGGATGTCGCGGATGTTCTCGATCTCCAACAGTGATGCGACGAACGACTCGAGGCGGGGCCAGGGCATGTTGGCGACATCGCCCCCTGATACGACTACGTCGCGGACTCCGGGGGAGCGCCTGAGGTAGTCGAGCATGTCCGAGAGTCGAGTCTCGGGCTTGGCGATGAACTTCAGCTTCTCGACTGACGCAGTGGAATTACCGACCAGGTCCATCCGAGTGCAGTGCCCGCAATACTGCGGGCAGGTGGTGAGCAACTCGGCGAGAACTTTCGTCGGGTAACGGTGGGTGAGACCCTCGACAGCCCACATCTCATGCTCGTGCAGCGAGTCCCGGGTGGCGTGGGGGTGACTTGTGAGGTCGGTTCGCCTGTCGCTGAACACAGGCAGCATGTATCGACGCACCGGGTCTTGGTAGAACGCCTCGGTGAGCGACCCGGTGCCGCCAACCGGCGTGGTCGCGGCGATCGTGTTCAGCATCTGGGGTGGGAGCAGCATCGACATGGTGGCGGTGGCAGTGATGTCGGCCTCGAGGTCATGGAAGAAGTGATCGTCGACGAGGTCCCCGAGAATGGCTCGAAGTTGGGCAGTTGATTTCAGGCAGTGGGATCTCTGCCATTGGGCCGACCGCCACTCGGCATCGGTGAGGTGCGACCAGCCCGGGAAGCGGCGCCAGTCCGGTTCGACCAGTGGCCGACTGGCGTAGGTGTAGGGCTGCTCAAGGGACTGCGACGCGGACGTGCTCGCTGCGGACGCGAGGGTCTCGAAGGTCTTGGTCACCGGATCCTCCGGTTGCTGTCGGCGTTGGCGATGGCCGCCCTTGGGGGTGCACCGATTGGCACGCTACCGCAGATATTTGTTTCTAAGAGCAATAAAGGTGAAGAATCTTCGGCACAGCGCCCGCAGTTACCCATAATGTGCAGTGTCACGTGAGCGGGCGCACTCGCGGGCGCCCTGTTTGGTGGAGGTGTCGCCACGCGGGGACCTCGCGGGCTAGCCATGGATGTCACCGCTGCGGCAAGGTGGACTGATCAAGGAGGGATACATCGGTGTGACGACACGTCATCGCGTCAGCCCCGTGGGGCTTCACCGCGTCCTCGAGCCCTCGGGAGTTCTGCCACAAGCGGCGTGGCGGCTCGACGCGAGCCCAGAGTTGAACTCCGGCGAGATCCGCGTGCGGGTCTCTCGGCTCAATCTTGATGCCGCGAGCTTCCGTCAGCTGTGGGACAAGCACCGTGGAAACGGCGACTCAGTCCGCGCCGAGGTCCTCGAGATCGTGGCCACACGCGGCAAGATGCACAACCCTGTCACCGGTTCCGGTGGAATGCTCGTGGGCGTTGTCGAAGAGATAGGACCTGAGAGCGCGCACCATGACCTCACCGTTGGCGACCACATCGCAACCTTGGTCTCCCTCACACTGACACCCCTCGTGATCGAAGACGGCTTGCGTGAGTGGGATGGGCGCAGTGAACAGGTCCCATGCGACGGGCACGCAATCCTGTTCGACCGCACTATCGTGGCCCGGCTTCCCCTTGACCTCGCGGGGCCACTCGCGATGGCGGTGATGGATGTGTGCGGCGCCCCAGCTCTGACCGCACGTGTTGTTGCACGCTACGTTCACCAAGGGCATCCGCCGACCGTCGCGGTCATCGGAGGGGCGGGCAAGAGCGGATCGCTCTCCCTGGCCGCTGCGCGTCGGGCTGGGGCGTCGCGAACCGTCGGGGTGGTGCCCGTTGATCATGAGGCCGAACTTCTGATACGGGTGGGGCTGGCTGACATCGTCACGCTCGCCGATGCCCGCGACCCAGTCGCTCTATCGGATGCCATCGCGTCAGCGCTGGGCGCTCCCGCCGACATCGTCGTCGTGTGTGTCGACGTTCCGGGATGTGAGCATGGGGCGATCCTGTCCACGGGTGATGGCGGCACGGTGATCTTTTTCTCGATGTCGACCTCGTTTGCGGCCGCCGCGCTCGGCGCTGAGGGTCTCGCGGCCGATGTCACCATGCTGATCGGGAACGGCTTCACGCCGGGCCACGCCGAGATGGCTTTCGACCTGCTGCGAACCGAGCCCGGAGTGGAGCAGCTCTATCACGAGCGGCTCGTCAGTGACGGTCACCTGTGAGCCTTACATGAGCGCCACCCTGATCACGGGGGGCAGGGTCCTCCTCGGAGATGCGAACACCGGCTCCTTCGACGATGTGGCTCTGGTCTACGTGGACGGTGTCATCACGTGGATCGGTGCTGTCGCAAGCGCACCGCCGGTAGAACGAACCGTGTATCTCGAAGGGGCCGTGGTACTTCCGGCATTCGTCGATGGTCATGTGCACGCTACAGACACGGGGCTCGCGCTGACGGGCCTCGACCTCTCATCGGCGAGATCCAAGGCCGATGTCCTTGCGGCCGTGTCGAGCCGAACCCGTGAGCTCCGGGGCCGACCAATCCTCGGCCACGGGTGGGATGAATCCAGTTGGGTCGTGAAGGAACTGCCGACCTCGGCCGATTTGGATCGCGCGTCATTCGGTTCAGTGGTGTACCTCGCCCGCGTCGATGCGCATTCGGCACTGGTCAGCGGAGCACTTCTGGCATCGGTCCCGAGGGTAGAGACCTTGAGAGGCTTCGACGCGAGTGGGATCGTGTCTATGGACGCACATCACGCGGTCCGTGGTGCGGCTCTGCGGTTGATCACTCCGTCTCAGCGGACCGAAGCGCAGAGCGCCATGTTGCGACATGCCGCCTCGAAGGGCGTCGCCGTTGTCCACGAGATGGCTGGCCCCGACATCTCGAGCGCGGACGACGCGGCCGGCCTCATGGCACTTTCCGCTGATCCGGCCCTGCCGGACGTCGTCCTCTACTGGGGACAGCACGCGGCGACGGGCGGGCTGGAGATGGTGCGCGAACTTGGTGCCCATGGTGCGGGCGGGGATCTGTTCGTCGATGGGGCCCTTGGCTCCCGAACGGCCTGTCTTCGTTCGCCTTACGCCGACCAGCCGACGTCGCGCGGAGCGTTGTACCTTGACCACGACTCCTGCGTCGATCATCTGGTCCGCTGCTCTGAGGTGGGCGTCCCCTCTGGCTTTCACGTAATCGGCGATGCGGCGATGGACGTGGTGGTGCGTGCGCTTAGGGCGGCCGAAGACAGTGTGGGCGCGCAGCGGATGCGCGCATTGCGTCATCGGCTCGAGCACGTCGAAATGATCGACGCCGCACAGATCGCAGTGCTCGCCGATCTCGGTGTGATCGCCTCGGTCCAGCCCGCGTTCGATGCGGCCTGGGGAGGCACATCGGGAATGTACGCCGATCGGCTTGGGCTCGACCGCGGAGCCGAACTCAATCCGTTCGCGGCACTTGTCGCATCCCAGGTCGAGCTCGTCCTGGGTTCGGACTCACCTGTGACGGCGATGGATCCGTGGGGGAGTATCCGCGCCGCGGTGGGCCATCGCACGCCCGCCCACGCCATCGACGTGCGGACGGCATTCGATGCTCACACGCGCGCGGGTTTTGGTGTAGTTGGTGATACTTCGTCCGGAGTGCTGGCCGTTGGGGCGACGGCGACTTTCGCCGTCTGGCATAGGGATGATTTCGACACGGCGACGCGCTGGCCGACCCTGATTGGTGATTACTCGCCGTCGTGTATGGGTACTGTCCGAAATGGATCTCGCCTGTATTGGGCAGACGATATCCATGAGGTGGCCTCGTGAGTGGCTCGAGAACTGACCCCCGTCCGATGCTCCGTCTCGAGACACGCATGGTGAGAAAGGCGCGCGTTCTCGCGGCCAAGTCGGGCGCTCCGGTGGTCAAGATGGCGAAGCGTCACACGACGATCTCCGTTGAGCGCGCTGTGCTGCGGCTTGCCGGGCTCGAGGGCGCCGACGTAGACGGGATCCCATGGGTCAATCGGCTGGTCGATGCTGTGCGCGAGCAGACTGGCCTTGAGCACGGTGTTGCGCTGCCGGTGTGGGATGCCCTGCTCGCTACAGGGGAGGACCTCCACACGCTGGCACAGAAGGCTGCGTCCGGGTCGGTTACTTTCCGCATCCCCACAGGTGCGTCCGCGGTCAAGGCTTCGGAAGCGTCGATCGCTTCTGTGGCAAAGGGATTCGCTCGGATCGACGCCAACAGGGCGTCCCGTGATCGCTCGATAGCGAAGTACGGCAATCCAGCCACCCCGTGGATCTATCTCATTGTTGCCACCGGGGATATCCATGAGGACATACCCCAAGCCCAGGCGGCCGCGAGGGCCGGTGCCGACGTCATAGCGGTGATCCGTTCCACGGGTCAGTCTCTGCTCGACTATGTCCCCGAGGGTGAGACCCGGGAGGGCTACGCAGGCACCTACGCGACCCAGGCGAACTTCGCCCTGATGAGAGCGGCCCTCGACGAGACGAGCAAGGAACTCGGACGTTACGTGCGGCTCACCAATTACGCGTCCGGACTGTGCATGCCCGAGATCGCCGTGCTCGCAGGCCTTGAGCGCCTTGACATGATGCTCAATGACTCGATGTACGGGATCCTTTTTCGCGACATCAATCCAGTCCGCACCTTCATCGACCAGCGTTTCAGTCGGCAGATCCATGCGCGGGCCGGAATCATCATCAACACGGGCGAGGACAACTACCTCACTACCGCCGACGCCGTCGAAGCCGCACACACGGTCACGGTCAGTCAGTTGCTCAACGAGTACTTCGCCAAGGAGGCCGGGCTCGAGGACTGGCAACTCGGCCTCGGGCACGCGTTCGAAATCGACCCCGAGGTGCCGGACTCCTTTCGGCTCGAGCTCGCCCACGCCATGCTCGCGCGGGCTTTGTTCCCTGACGCTCCGCTGAAGTGGATGCCGCCGACGAAGCACATGACCGGGGATATCTTCCGTGGGTACCTGCTGAATGGGTTCTTCAATCTGGCAGGTGCGCTCACGGGCCAGGGCATCGTTTTGGTGGGAATGATGACCGAGGCTGTCGCCACCCCGTGGCTGTCCGACAGAGACCTCGCTCTGGAGAACGTGCGCTATGTCTTCAAGGCCGCGGGCAAACTGCATCAAGACTTCCACGCTGCCTCGGACGGCTTCATCGCCACTCGGGCGCGACATGTGCTCGCGGAGTCCGTCGCGCTCCTCGAGAGGATTGCTGACGACACACTGCTCGAGGCAATCGCACAAGGGACTTTCGGGCTGATGAAGCGGCCCGCCGACTCGGGGCGCGGGCGTGATGGTGTCTTTCTCAAAGCGCCCGGTTACGTCAACCCTGCCAACGCTTTTCTCGAGAAGGGTGCCTCGCGATGACCGGCGACGCCGGCACAGTCATCAGGCCCTACGGCGACACGTCGGATGACGGCATGGTGCAGGTCTCGTTTACGTTGCCACTGGCTCATGACAAGCGGGCCGAGGGAGCCGCACTCCTGCTCGCGAAGAAGATGGGCATGGAGCCCGCGATGGTCGTCCACGCGAAGGCGATCGGCCCCGAGTTCACCTTCTTCATCGTGTATGGATCCGTGCAGCATGTCGTCAACACGGATGAGGTTGTCGTGGTCGAGCGAGGCTACCCATTGCTCTCGTCGAAGGAAGTGAACGCTGCAATCAAGAAGGGCCTTCGACGTCCCATGGTCGTGGTCGGCGCGTGCATTGGCACGGATGCGCACACTGTTGGTATCGACGCGATCCTCAATATCAAGGGATTCGCGGGCGAGAAGGGTCTCGAGTACTACTCGGAGATTGTCGCGGTCAATCTCGGGGCGCAGGTTTCGGTGCCCGATCTTGTCGCACACGCGATCGGGACGGGCGCCGACGCGGTGCTCGTCTCCCAAGTGGTGTCCCAACGCGATGCGCACCTGCACAACGCCAGAGAGATGAGCGCTGCGTTCCGTGAGGCGTTCCCCGACCACACTCGTCCTCTTCTCGTCCTGGGTGGCCCACGGTTCGATGAGACGATGTCAGCCCAACTCGGGGTGGACCGGATCTTCGGCAGAGGGACGACACCGGGCGACGTCGCTTCATATCTAGTGCACGCGCTGGTCACGGCGGCGGGAACGAGCGGAGAGTCGCGATGAGTTTGAGCGGGAAGCCCGTCGGGGCCGGGCCACGGGTGGATCCGCCACTGGGCCTGTCGGTCACGCAGCGCAGATACGTGTCCTACGCGCACGCGCACTACGGGGGACATCTCGTGGACGGGGCCTATGTGCTCGCCATGTTCGGAGATGTCGCGACGGAGTTGTGCATCAGGAGTGATGGCGACGAGGGCCTGTTTGCCAGCTACGACAGCGTCGAGTTTTGCGCTCCCGTCAGGGCTGGTGACGTCATCGAGGCGACGGCAACCTTGACTCGCATCGGCACCCGCTCCCGCTCGGTGTCCTTCGAGGCCCGGGTTGTTGCTCGTGCGACACCGGAGGTGAGCGATTCCTCCTCACGGTTTCTCGACGATCCGATCGTGGTCACCACTGCGGTCGGCACCGTTGTCGTGCCCGGCTGATCTTTCGCGATGTCGCCACGCTGCGTCACGGCCCGGTCCTGATGCTCCCGTAACCTGAGGGCATGCACCTCGACTCGACATCACCTCGTGCCCGCATGTGGTGGCGCGTACTCGGTGCGGTCACGGGCGGGCTCCTTCTCGTTCTCTCCTTTCCTCCCTTCGACGTCGTCTGGGTGGCGCCACCAGCACTCGCCGTCCTGACGTTCAGTTGGCATGGCGTCTCCGCACGTCGTGGGCTCTGGCTCGGATACCTCACGGGAGTGGGCTTCCTCGCGTTCCACGTCAGCTGGATGCGAGTGATCGGAGACGACGCGTGGCTCTTGCTCGCGGGGGTGTTCGCCGTCTTCATCGCCCTGGTGGGAGCGGGGGTTGCGGCCACGTCACGGTTGCGCATCTGGCCCCTCGCGGTGCCGGTTATGTGGGTGGTGTCTGAGGCGATTCGTGACCGCGCACCCCTCGGCGGATTCCCATGGGGAGGCCTGGCTTTCGGTCAGACGTCAACGATGATCACGCCTTATGCATCACTTGGCGGCGCTCCCGCGGTGACCTTCGCGATCTCGCTGGTGGGAGCGCTGCTGGCCTACGCGGTCATATCGAGGTCGCGTCCTCGGCTTGTTGTGGCCGCGTTGGTAGGTGTCGCGCTTGTGGTGGGCGTGGGACGCGCGATCCCGCGGCCATCGCAAGGGCAGTCAGAGGCAGGACCCGCGACAGTGGTTGCGGCGGTGGTACAGGGCAATGTGCCTGCCGCGGGGATGGATGCCATGGGGGAGCGGGCGGCGGTTCTGCTCAACCATGTCCGGGAGACCCTGACGTTGGCCGCCGATGTCGATGCGGGGCGCACAGCCAGGCCAGACCTGGTCATCTGGCCGGAGAACTCCAGCGATATCGACCCGTTCGTCGACCTGGGAGCTGCCGCGGTGATCCAGAAGGCTGTCGACGCGATCGGGGTGCCCGTCCTCGTGGGCGCTGTGGTGACGGCCCCGAATGATCCGACCCATATCTGGAACACGGGCATCGTGTGGCAGCCGAAGTCGAGTGGGGATCCGGGCCCGGGTGCGTACTACGTCAAGCAGCACCCCGTGCCGTTCGGTGAGTGGATCCCGATGCGCGACCTCCTTTCGCGAGTCATCAGCAGGCTGGACCGCATCCCGCGCGACTTCGCGGCCGGGCCAGACACAGGTGTGTTGCAGGTGGGCCCAGCACGCCTCGGCGACCTGATCTGTTTTGAGGTGGCCTATGACGAGCTCGGACAGGCGGCGGTCCGGGGCGACGGAGTTCAGGGAGAACTGTCCGGGCTCGGCGCGCGGGTCATGGCTGTGCAGACCAACAACGCGACCTACGGGCGAACCGGTCAGCCTGAGCAGCAATTGGCCATGTCCCGGCTTCGGGCGGTCGAGCACGGACGCTCATTCCTGATCGCTGCGACGAGCGGTATCAGTGCCATCGTGCTCCCTGACGGATCCCTGGCCGGTTCGATTCCGGAGTTCACCGCGGGCTATCTCGTCGAACAGATCCCGCTTCGCGACGACCTGACCATCTCCGACAGGTTGGGATCCCTACCTGAGTACCTTGCCGTCGGGGCCGCTGTCGCGCTGCTGGTCGTGGCTGGTATCGGACGTCGACGACAGCGCGACGTAGGCTCAGGACTTCGAACGAGCGCTGAGGAGCCAGTCCCGTGATCGAGCCCAAGTTCGACGATCTTGGTCGAATCGTCGTGATCATCCCGACGTACAACGAGCGAGAGAATCTGGGACTCATCGTGGGTCGTCTCCGGGCCGCGGTCCCTGAGGCGCACGTTCTCGTGGCCGACGACAACAGTCCAGACGGCACGGGGGCCATTGCCGACGAACTTGCCGCATCCGATGAGCACGTGCGAGTCCTTCATCGGCGCGGCAAGGAGGGGCTCGGAGCCGCTTATCTTGCGGGATTTGAGTGGTCGCTCACCGAGGGCTATGACGTTGTGGTCGAGATGGACGCCGACGGCTCGCACCAGCCCGAACAGTTGCCCCGGCTACTCGCGGCGCTGCGTGATGCCGATCTGGTCCTCGGATCACGATGGGTGCCTGGGGGTTCCGTCGTGAATTGGCCGTCGTCGCGCAAGGTGCTCTCGCGCGGAGGAAATCTCTACACCAGGGTGATGCTCGGGGTGCCGCTCCATGACGCCACCGGGGGATTCCGCGCCTTCCGGGCTCAGACCTTGCGCACACTCGATCTCACCGGGGTCGAGAGCAAGGGGTACTGCTTCCAGGTAGATCTGGCGTGGCGTGCGGTACGTGCGGGTCTGCGCGTAAGGGAGGTCCCGATCGAGTTTGTCGAACGCGAGCTCGGCGTCTCGAAGATGAACCAGCGGATCGTCGTCGAGGCCCTGTGGCGCGTCACCGTCTGGGGAGCCGCAGACAAGGCGGCCAAGGTTCGCCAGGTATTCGCGGGTCGGCAGGGCACGTCCTCCCCACCCGCACAGCGCCCGAGAGGCTGATCGTCGTGGGGCTCTGGGTCATCCTCTTTCTCATCGTGTACCCGCTCGCCGAGTGGTGCGCGGCCTCGTGGCTTGCCGGATTGATCGGCTGGGGCGGCGTCGTTCTGGTGATGGCCTGCCTGCTGGTGATCGGCTCGGCGGTGGTGCGCCGAGCGGGCTCGTCCGCGCTGGCGTCGCTACGGCCGGTCACGGTCGAGGGGATCGTCGTGATGCCGGGCATGACCCAGGAGCGGATGGGGCTCGTCGGCCGTGAGGTGGGCGATGCCGGCACCAAGGCGGTGGCGGGCCTGCTCATAGCAGTGCCCGGACTCGTGACGAGCGCGCTGGGGATGATCCTGCTTATCCCGCCTGTGCGTCGAGTGGTGCGGACCAAGGTGGGCGCTGCGGTGATGCGACGGGCCAAGTCGGGAACGACCATCGTTCACGGAACGGTGATCTCGGAGGACATTGAGCGGCCAGTGGGTGGAGAGATCATCCAGGGCACCCTCATACGCGACGACGAACCCGAGCACTGAGAGCGCTTACGCGGACTTCTTGCCCGTCGGACGTCCATCCCGGACGAATGCTAGGCGCTCCTGGAGAAGGACCTCGAGGTCTTCGAGGGTGCGTCGCTCGAGCAGCATGTCCCAGTGGGTGCGGACATGCTTGATGGCCTTGACCTCGGGCTTCTCGCCATTGCGGATGATGCCCTCGGCGCCGCAGCGACATTCCCAGACGGACGGCACGTCAGCCTCGACAGAGAACGGCATCGAGACACTGTGCCCCTGGGGGCAGTCATAGTGAATGATCTGGCGGGGTGCGAGCTCGACGTGGTCGTCGTTCTCATAACTGGTCGCACCGAGTCGCGTGCCGCGAAGGGCTCCGTCGCCCATGTCTGCCTACCTTGTGGTCAGCCGGCCTGGTGGACCGGACTCTCAGGTTAAACGGTCAGGAGGCTCCGGGTGTTCCCGAAGGTCCCGTCGGGGCTACGAAAGTGCCCTGAAGATCATGTGATGACCCTGTGAGTGACGAACCTGACGAGGGCGTAGATTCCATTGTATAACGCCGATAAGCGACATTATGTAATTCTAGAGTGAGGATGCCCACACCAGGAACCTGACAGACTCAGAGCGACTGGATACGCGCCTTGCGGTTCTCGATCGCGATCTCGGCTCTGCCCTGGGCGACCAGCACAGGAGGCACGTACACCCCGAACCGCCCGCGCATGCCCTTCTTCTGGCCGTACCAGCCGCCCACGGGGTTCGAGCTGAGCCGAGCCCACGCCTCGACGGTGCCCTCGACTGCAGGGCGTTGTTCGTCGGATGCCCCGAGCGCAACCCAGTCGGCCTTCTCGATAAGCCAGGCGTGGAGGTCGTCCAGCGCACGCAGGAGGTAGGTGAGTTCGGTCTTTCCTACCAAACAAACCAGGACGGCCGGATCGGCCTGTTCGTCGCGGTACGCCGTATAGGACGAACCTCCGCTGGGGGTTGCCAGGACCCACGGGTCCGATTGAGTGCCTGAACCGCTGACCATGGCCGAGCTCCTGTCATCGCCTTGTGAACCAACGGTAGCGCGGAGGGGCCCCCATCGAATAACCCGCTCGTCGAGGATTCACGCGATCGCAGCATCGTCCCGACTGGAATCGGGCTCAGTTTCGGTCTCGAGACGGCCTGCTGGGGGGAGTCGGAGGGTGGCCAGAAGGCCCAGGCCGACGAAGCCTGCGGCGACGAGCGAGGTCAGCCGGATCGCTGTGGCGAACGCGTCGCCGGCGGCCGAGGCGGCTGCCTCTCCCCCGGGCTGCGACCCCAGGGAGGGGATCACCGTGCCCGCGGAGTGCTCCACAGCGCTGCTGATCATCTGGCGTTGCTCATCGCTGAGGCCGGGCACACCGGCGAGATTCTGATCGGTCTGGTGCGACAGGCTGATGAAGAGCACCGTGCCCAGGATGGCGGTGCCCAGGGCCGAGCCGATTTGGCGTGCGGTGCTTTGCGTCCCGCTGGCCTGGCCGCCCTTGCGCCGCGGCACGTCGGCCAGGATCAGGCTCGTGAGCTGTGAGGACGCGTATCCGACCCCGACTCCGTAGATCACGAGCCATCCAGCGATGAGCCACCCGTTCACCGAGGTCGACAGGCTCAGGCCCATGCCGACGATGCCGATGATCTCCAGCACCATCCCCAGCCGTGCGACAAAACGCGGTGATCGACGTTGCGCCAGAGAGGCGGCGGTGGGTCCCGCGAGAAAGGCGCCTACCGCGAGCGAGGCCAGCATGGCCCCTGCCCCAAAGGCGTTGTAACCCAGCACGCTTTGCAAGAACAGTGGCAGCGAGAACAGGATGCCGAACTCCCCGAGGCTCACTATCAAGCCGGCCATGCTGCCGAGCGTGAATGTGGGAATGCCGAACAGGGATAGATCCAGCAGCACCGACGAGCCTGCCCGCGTGCGCCGCCGTTCCACCCCGTACAGAGCCATCAGTGCTGCGACGGACAGAACCAGCGCCCACAGGACGGGTGAGAGAGAGCCGGGAGCCCAGTCGATTCCGGCGAGGTTGACGTCCGCAACGGTCGTGACCCAGCCGTAGTTGCGACCTTCGATCAGCGCGAACACCACGAGCCCGATGCCCAGCGCCGAGAGCACCGCTCCCCCGACGTCGAAACCAGGGTCGACGTGGTCATCCTTGCTCTCGGGGACGATGAGGAGCGAGCCCACGATGATGACGATGACGATCGGCACATTGATGTAGAAGGCCCAACGCCACGAATGGTGCTCGGTGAGCCAACCACCAAGCAAGGGACCGATGGCCGCCATCCCGCCGATGATCGATCCGTAGATGGCGAAGGCGATATTGCGCGAACGGCCGGTGTAGATCGAATTCACGAGCGAGAGCGAGGTGGGCGACATCATCGCTCCGCCCACCCCCTGTAGTGCGCGGGCAGCGATGAGAGCCTGACCGTCTCCTGTCTTTGCCGCGACAATGCTCGCTACGCCGAACACCACTGCGCCGAGGGTGAACAGAAGTCGTCGCCCGACCCGATCTCCGACGCGACCGGCGATGATCAGCAGCGCGGCGAAGACGAGGGCGTAGATGGCGTTGACCCACTCGGCGTCGATCGAGTTGATCTTGAGTTCGCGGATGATCGAGGGAAGCGAGACGTTGACGATCGTCGCGTCCATGATGATCAGGGCCGTTCCCAGGCCGATGAAGAGCATCGGGGTCCAGCGCTGCCGACGGGTGGACGCACCCGCGTTGGTGACGCTGCGTCCTGCGGGGTTTTCAGTTGGTGGGTTCTCGGTCATGGGCTAACGCTAGGGGTCACGGGCTCGGGTTGGGGCTCGGGACTTGTCCCACGGGGTGGTCCGTGCGCCAACGAGCCCGTGGGCACGATCCTTGGCGAGGAGAGTGCGTCCCCGACGAAGGCGCGGCACAATGACGTCTATGCGGATGGGTTCGCGCGTAGCCACGACGCTCCTGGCACTGGGTGTGAGCCTGGGGGCTGCGGGGTGCGGCACAACTGCGACCCCGGGCCTGCCATCGGCCGCACCCGTCCGCGTTGAACTGGGCATCTATTCAGGACGCGTCGATCCGGTCTGGTACCTCACGGGCGACGAGGCCGTGCACCTCACCAGGCTGATCGCATCCCTGCCGAGGGGCAACGGAACACCAGCCCAAGGTGGCCTTGGCTACCACGGATTCACGATCTCCACGCCCGAGGGATTCGGCGCAGTCACGTCAGGGCTGTCGCTGGTGGCCTTTCGGGGCGACGTGGCATCACCGGGAGTCACTGCGCGCGACATGCTGCTCGACCAGGAGCGGGCGGTGGAACGGCTGCTTCTGGAGAGTGGCCGCACTTTCCTGGATGCTGCCGAGGTCGCCGAGGTTGAGGCAGATCTCGACGCAACCCCGGCGGTGGCGTCATCATGAGCATATGAGTAACGACGACGAGTTCGATCGACTCCTGCGCGAGGTTGACGCATCTCTGGGTGGCGGCTCCACTGCAGGTGCGCCTGTGAGCCGCTCCCCCGGCCCTGTGTCGCGAACCCGGGCGTCAGAGGGTCAGGTAGTCACGGCCGAGTCGCGCGGCCCGATGGCGTCAGGCTTGCGCACAGGGGTCCTCTCAGGTCTCGCGTGCGGCGCAGGGGTCACCGTGCTGACGGCGATCTTCGCGTGGCTGCCCTTCATCGACAACCCCATCAGCAGTGGGATGGGAGCCTTCGTCGGGGCATTTCTCACCGGAACCGTGCTCGGAGTCCGGCGAGCGGGCCGCAGGAACGCTTAGAGCCGGTTCTCCTCCCGGAGATCGGACAGGAACGTCAGCATGTGCACGACCACATCGTGGGGTGCCTCCTGCTGGATCCAGTGTCCGACGCCCGCGACCATGTGCAGCCCACGTGGATCGTCGCACCGCGAGAGTGGGTCAGCGTAGGAGTCGACCCCGTAGATCCATCGTGAGGGATCGAGGTCACCTCCGATGAAGAGTGTCGGGGCGGTCACTCGAAGATCCTCGGTGCCGATGAGGTCGGGGAAGTCGAGGTCCCAGGCCCGGTAGCGGTTGAGTGGGCCGGTGAAACCACCCTCGGCAAAGGACTTCAGGTAGTACGCGAGGTCGTCAGCAGTCAGCCATGCCGGGAGGGATTCGGGAGCGGTGAGGCCCTCCATGAGAGCCGTTGAACCCTTGGGGCGGACGAGAATGTTCTCGTCGACGGGGTGCTGACCCGACATGTAGTGGAAGAAGATTCGCAGGAATCTCTCAGGGTCTGCATCGATCTCGCGCTCGGCCTGGCCGGGCACGTTGAAGTAGTGCTGGTAGAACATGTTGTCCGGGAAGATCTGAGCGGTGACCTCAGAGGCGGGAGCCGGGAGTGGCTCGAAGACCGGCACCGAGAGAGTGACGAGGCCGGAAAGCCGGTCCGGGTGCAGGATTGCCGCCGTCTGCACGAGCACCGAGCCCCAGTCGTGGCCCACCAGTACGGCGCGCTCGTGACCGAGGTCATCGATCACCGCGACGATGTCATCGGCATTGGTCCTCGAGAGGTAGGCCTCGACCTCGGACGGCTTGTCGGATTCGCCATAGCCGCGGACATGGATCGCTGCTACTTGGTACCCAGCCTCGGCAAGCGGCGGAATGATGTGGCGGTAGGAATACCAGCTCTCCGGGAACCCGTGGACCAGCAGGATCAAGGGACCATTTCCGACGACGCTGTACGCGATCTTCGTACCGTCTTCGCGGACCACCTTGCGCGTTTCGATGCCGTCCAGCATGGTCATCTACCTATCCATTCAGATTGGGCACCGTCCCTCGAAACTGAGGTCCGTGAGGTGCTGAGGGTCGGAGGGTCTGAGGGTCTGAGGGTCGGAGGGTCTGAGGGTCGGAGGGTCGGAGGGTCTGCAAACTAGGGCGACCGTAGGCCGGTGTCAACCAGCGTTGGCCGTGCCGAGAGCGTAGAACACCACGGCACTGGCTGCCGCGACATTGAGGCTGTCGACACCCGCCGACATCGGGATTCGCACGGATTGCTCGCAACGCGCGAGTGCCTCGGCGGTCAAGCCCTCCCCCTCGGTGCCCAGCACGACCGCCACAGGCCGTTGAAGGTCGACCTCCTGTAGTAGCCGTCCACGCGGGTCTGGGGACATCGCTAGGGTCGAGAAACCCTGGGCGCGAAGCAGATCCAGGGTTTCTGGCCAGGGGTCTGCGCGAGTCCAGGGAACGGCGAACACGGAGCCCATCGATACCTTGATGCTGCGCCGATAGAGCGGATCGGCGCACTCCGGGCTGACGAGGACGGCGTCAATGCCAAGTGCGGCGGCATTGCGGAACACCGATCCCACATTCGTGTGATCCACGAGGTCTTCGAGCACCACCACACGTCTCGCGCCAGCGATCACGTCGGACACGCTTCGCAGAGGTAGTCGCCCCATCGAGGCGAGAGCTCCCCTGTGCACGTTGAACCCGGTGACTTCGCGGATCACGGATTCGTCGCAGAGGTACACCGGGCCGTCGAATGATTCAAGGTCGGCCGCGAGGCTCTCCCACCAACGACTGGCCATGAACAGTGACCGCGGAAGGAATCCAGCGGCCAGCGCGCGCCGAATGACCTTCTCCCCTTCCGCGAGAAACAAGCCCTCGGCGGGTTCGCGAATGCGTCGGAGCGAGACGTCGGTGAGCCCGGTGTAATCGCGCAGGCGCGGGTCACCTGGGTCGGAAATGGAGATGAACTCGACCACTAGTCCACCTCACATCCTCGAGAAGCTGACGATGGCCGCGACGAGGCCGACCGCGACGATTGCCGCCCGAAGGAGCGACGGCGGTAGGCGGCGAGCGAACGGCGCCCCGATCAGGCCTCCGACGGAGGCACCGATGCCAACGGCGAGTGCCGCAGGCCAGTCGATGACACCCGCTATAGCGAACAGAAGAGCCGCCGCTGCGTTCGACACGCCTTGGAGCACGATCTTGGCCGCATTCGAGCGTTGGAGGTCGATGTCGTACAACGTCGCGAGGACGGCCATGAGAATGATTCCCTGAGCTGCCCCGAAGTACCCCGCGTAGACACCGACAAGGAAGAGGACGGGGATGAGCGTGGCTCGCGGCAGCCGTGTGGCGTCGATGCCGCGTGAGTTGAGTGCGGCGAGAAGCCTCGGCTGGACTATCACGAGGATGCAGGCGCTGAGGATGAGCCACGGCACCACTGACTCGAAGACCTGTGCGGGCAAGGCGAGCACGAGGCCGGTCCCCGCCAGTGCCCCGACGACAGCCGTGCCGGCCATGAGTTTGAGCTGGGGCCCTCGTCCGGAGAGTTCGTCGCGGTAGATCCACGTGGCGAACGCGCTGCCGGGTACCAGGCCCATCGAGTTGCTGGCGTTGGCCGCCACAGGTGGGAGGCCCGCGCCCAGGAGTAGCGGGTAGGTGAGCAGGGTGCCAGATCCGACCACGGCATTGACCGCGCCGGCGAGCACCCCCCCACCTGCGAGGAGGAGGAGATTCACCCGTTCTCAGTTCCCCGAATCACTGGTGGATCCGAAGGTGGGCGCGGGTGCGGTGGGCTTGGAGAACGCTGACCCGAGTTGCTCCATTGCGCGGGAGAGCTCGGCTGGGATCACCCACACGGTGTTTGCCGTGCCGTTCGCAATCGAGGGAAGGGCCTGGATGTACTGGTAGGCGAGAACTTGCGCGTCGGCGCCGCCCGCATGGATGGCGTCGAAGACCTTCTGGATCGCCTTGGCCTCTCCCTCGGCTCGCAAAATGCGCGCTTGAGAGTCGCCCTCGGCACGCAGGATCGCGGCCTGTCGTTCACCTTCCGCAGTGAGGATCTGCGACTGTTTGAATCCCTCGGCGGTGAGGATGGAGGCCCGCTTCTCGCGCTCGGCGCGCATCTGCTTCTCCATCGTCTCCTGCACGCTCATGGGGGGGTCGACAGCTTTGAGCTCCACGCGATTGACTCTGATGCCCCATTTGCCGGTGGCCTGATCGAGAACACCCCTCAGCGCGTTGTTGATGTCCTCGCGGGAGGTGAGCGTGCGCTCGAGGTCCATCCCGCCGATGACGTTGCGCAGGGTCGTGACGGTGAGCTGTTCGATCCCGGTGATCGGGCTCGCGATCTCGTACATGGCGGCCTTCGCGTCGGTCACCTGGAAATAGATCACTGAGTCGATGTTGACGACCAGGTTGTCCTCGGTAATCACCGGCTGTGGTGGGAATGACACCACCTGCTCGCGCATGTCGATCAGGGGCTTGAGCCGATCCACATAGGGAATCAGCAGGCTGAGCCCCGGAACGAGGGTGCGGTGATAGCGACCGAGACGCTCGACGATTCCGGTGCGTGCCTGGGGAACGATCCTCACGGCCCTGGCGAGTGTCACCAGGACGAGGATGATGACCACCAATCCGATGATGAGTCCAGCGACCTGGCCGCTACCGATGTCGAACATCGTTCATCCCTTCCTAGGACTTGCTCAGATGACGAGTGCAGTGGCTCCGGCGATCTCCACTACGCGCACGACCGTGCCCGGGGCCAGGACGGACTGTCCGTCGTAGGCCCGGGCTGACCAGATCTCACCGGACAGCCTGATGCGGCCGTCGCGGGGGTCGACTGTCTCAAGGACCTCGGCTTCGGCGCCCACGAGAGCTGCCACCCCGCTGCGCAGCCTCGATGGTGTGTGAAGGTGATTCAGGGCTATGGGGCGGACAAGGACCAGGAGTGCAAGCGACACCAGTGCGAACGCGCCTAACTCCAGGGCCACTCCCCCGCCAAGCGCGGCGACAATCGCACCCGCCGCAGCACCTGCCGCGATCATCGCGAACACCAGGCTCGTGGTGAGGATCTCGGCGACGACGAGTACCGCGGCGGACACCAGCCACCATGCCCACGGGTTCATGGCCTGATGTTACGTCGGAAGGTCGGCCCAACTCCTGCTTTCACCCGGGGCCACGCGGGAATCACGGTCGGCGATTCAGCGGGCGCGTGCGGTCCAGCGATGGCCGTGGCGATCGACGTCGAGGGGAAGCCCGAACGTCTGGCCAAGAAGTTCGGGCGTCAGCACATCCTCGATGTTGCCCTGGGCGACGACGACGCCGCCGCGTAGGAGCAGCGCATGAGTGAAACCCTCAGGAATCTCTTCGACGTGGTGGGTCACGAGCACCGTGGTCGGCGCGTCCTGGTCGACGGCGATGGCGCCGAGGCGACGCACGAGATCCTCACGGCCTCCGAGATCGAGTCCTGCGGCGGGCTCATCGAGCAGAAGCAACTCGGGATCGGTCATCAGTGCGCGCGCTACTTGGACGCGTTTGCGCTCACCCTCACTGAGGGTTCCGAACCTGCGCGAGGTCAACGTGCCGACCCCGAGTTGGTCAAGTAGTCGCTGGGCGCGGGTGTGATCGCCGATTTCGTAGCCCTCCCGCCACCGCCCGGTGATGGCGTACGCAGCAGTGACGACGACGTCGGACACGGTTTCCTCAGGTGGAATTCGCTCGGCCAACGCGGCGCTTGCGAGCCCGATGCGTGGTCGGAGCTCGAAGACGTCGGTGCGACCGAGACGCTCATCGAGGATTTCGACGCTACCGCGCGTGGGATGAATCAACGTCGCGGCGAGGGCCAGCAATGTTGTCTTGCCGGCGCCGTTGGGGCCGAGGACGACCCACCGCTGGCCTTCGGCAACATCCCAGGTGACCCCGGCAAGGATGTTGGTACCTCCCCGGACGACGTCCACCTCGAGGAATCGCACGACGTCACTCACGGTCCGAACCCTAGCCATCCAGGGTCGATTCTGGTGCCACCCACAAGGCGTAGACCCCTGTGTCGTTCGCTCCGACTCAGACTGGGTGACATGGCAGCGCGATCTCGCGAGTGTGCGGTGCCGGTCCGGCCCGACTCCACGCGGCCTCACGGCATAGGTTGGATTCTGTGGCCAGCTCACTTCGTCGCGCGGGCGCTCTCACCTGCTGGGGCAATTCCTATCTGGGTGGCGGATCGAGCCTCGATGACGCAGTTGCGGGGTCTGTGGGAACCGACCCGCTGCACCGAGTCGTGGGTGTCCCCCTGGAAGGTGAGCCGGTCTCTCTGGCGGTCGCGCTCGGTCGGTTGCGCGCCCAGGGGGTGACGGCGTTACGCCTCGTGCTACCTGAGGCGGGTGATCTCACCGGCTTGCCAGGGCCGGCCGCGCTCAGCGCTTCCGCCCTCGTGGCTGGCGCGGTGATCGTGACGATCGCCCCGCTGCAGCAAGGTGCGTGTGCCCTCCTGCCCACGGTTGTCGAACTCCCCCAGGGTGCGGTGGTGCGGTGGGATGTCGTCGAGGCGAACATGTCGTTTCCACCCTATGGATTGCCGACGTTGTCCGAGGCCGATCGCGCGCTGACGGAGATGGTGGCGGAGACGGCAGCGACGATGGCAGCACTCGACGTTGCCCGGGGCAGCGGCGACATCACGTCGAGGTTGGCATCTCTCGACCGTGAACTGCGGGCACTCGACCTCCCGCCTTCGCTGCCGGGACGGGCGCAGCGTCTGATCGCGAGCGCGACCCGGTTGCTGGGCGTGCTCGCGATCGCGGTGGAGTCCGAGGGAGGGGCGATCACCGCGAACGAGGCCGAAAGGCGCCTACAGGCCTTGCGTCCGCTTCGCGCCGCGGCGCGCTACGCCCTCTGTGCCGCGTACTCGGCTGAGGCGGAGCCGGAACCCGAACGGCACGTGCGGCATCGGTAGGCTCGCCTCACCATGCGCATTGATCCCGGCGGCACCGCTCGCACCCTGCTCATCACCCTCACCGGCCCAGATCGCCCCGGCGTCACCGCGACACTCACCGCCGCGCTCGCGAACCACGACCTGCTGATTCTCGACGTTGAACAGGTCGTCATCCGAAGTCGACTGACACTCGGGGTCTTGCTGGGCCCGCTCCATGAGCGTGGCAGTGGGGCCGTCATCGATGTCGAGGGCGCTTCCGTCACGGCCCATGCTGTGGCCGCCGAACTTGAGATGGCCGTCGAGATCACTCCGGGCGCCGAAGAGCACGACGATCGACGTCGCGGGCGCCTTCTTGTCACGGTGCTGGGACACCCGCTGCTGCCCGCGGCCCTCTCGGGTTTGACGCGCACGATCTCTGCACTCGGCGGCAACATTGATCGGATCGTCCGTACGGCGTCATACCCTGTCACCGCGATCGAACTCTCGGTGTCCGGCGCCGACCAGCAGCAGTTGCGGACAGCCCTGGCTGCGGAATCAGCGGCGCTCGGCGTCGACGTCGCCGTCCAACGCGCCGGGCTCCGAGGACGTGGAACCCACCTGGTCGTGATGGACGTCGACTCCACCTTGATTCAGGACGAGGTCATCGAACTCCTCGCCCGGCACGCGGGCTGCGAGGATGAGGTTCGCAACGTGACCGAGCGAGCCATGCGCGGAGAGCTCGACTTCGCGCAGTCACTCCACACCCGGGTGGCGTTGCTCGAGGGACTTCCCGCGTCGGTGCTGACCGATGTCTACCGCGAATTGCGCCTCACGCCGGGAGCCAGAACCCTGGTGCGAACCCTCAAGAGGCTCGGCTTCAGGATCGCAGTTGTGTCAGGTGGTTTCAGCGCTGTCGTGGATCCACTGGCGGAAGATCTCGGAATCGACCACTCTCGTGCGAATGTCCTCGAGATCGTCGACGGTGCCTTGACCGGACGAGTGATCGGACGAGTGATCGATCGCGCGGCAAAGGCGGCTGCTCTGATCGAGTTTGCTCACGTCGAGGGCGTGCCGCTTGATCGCACGGTCGCGATCGGCGACGGAGCCAATGATCTGGACATGCTCGCTGTGGCCGGCCTCGGCATAGCCTTCAACGCCAAGCCGGTCGTGCGAGCTCAGGCCGACACCGGGATCACCGCACCATTCCTCGACCCTGTGCTCTACCTGCTGGGGATCACCCGTGAGGAGATCGAACAAGCCGATGCCGAAGCGGGCACACCCACTCCGGCGCCACCTGTTCGCTGACCTAGCCCCGGGGAACCGCGAAATCGCTGAGACGGGCTGACTTTTGGTCCAGCCGCGACCATGTGAGGCCCGGATCGACGTCGAGCACCGCAATGCCGCTGGTGGGGTATTTCACGGCGAACAGCGCCGCAGCCGCCGGGTCGCGGTCACGTGCGAGTAGATCGACGAGGTCGGCGCACCCGGGCATGTGTCCGACGAGGAATGCGAGGGCAACCCTCTCGGGGATCTCGCGCAATACCTCGAGAAGGGTGGAGGCGCGCGCCTCATAGATCCGAGGGTCGATGGTGAGAGCACCCTGCGATTCATGATCGTAGCCGGCGGCGCCGATGTAGCCGACTGCGTCGGCGGCGAGGGTCCAGGTGCCGCGGGCCCTGCGCGCGGTGGACACGATGACGTGGTCGGGTGTGCCGACGTGGTCGCGCAACCACTCCCCCGCTGCCTTCGCGTCGACGACGCCGCGCGGCGCAAGGGGGCGATCATGATCGGGCATGCCATCAGGCCAGAGCGACTTTGCGTGGCGGAGAATCACGAGGCGGTGACTCATGGGCGATCGGCCTGACTTCTGAGGTCGGTGATCTGCGCATCCGTTCCGACGACGATCAGAACATCGCCGGGTCGGATCACGGTGGCCGGTTCGGGATTGGTGACGAACCGGCCCTCGGCCCGGAGCGCCAGCAGGACTGCGGCCCCTCCCTCGCGGGCTCGCGCGTCGGCTACGGTCGAGCCGGCGAGCCGAGAGGATTCCTGCACGGCGACGTCGGCCATGCGGAACTCGTGGTTGCCCTCGTGCATGACAACGTCGAGGAAGTCCACCACGTAGGGCGACTCCGCGAAGGCGGCGATGCGATTGCCGCCGATCCGTTGTGGATTCACCACTCGGTCGGCTCCAGCCCGAAGGAACTTCGGCTCGGCATCATCCGTGCGCGAACGCGCAATGACGAGGAGGTCGGGGTTGAGGGTGCGGGCGCTCAGGACGACGTAAACGCTTGACGCGTCGCTGTCGAGTGAGGCGACAAGGGTTCTAGCGGTGCGGATCCCCGCGTCGCGTAGCACGTTGTCCATCGAGGCGTCACCGACGATGTACGGGTAAGGGCAGCCCTCGAGTCTCTCCTCGGACTGATCGATGATCACGACCGATTGCCCGGTGCGCGTGAGTTGATCGGCCGTCGCTCTCCCGACGCGGCCCCAGCCGCACACGATGGCGTGGCCCTCGAGACCGTCAATGTCACGCTTCATGCGCCGTCTCCCCCACAGATCTCCGAGTTGTCCTTCCATGACGATCTCCAGGGTGAGCGTCAGGGTGTAGAGCACCGTGCCCACTCCGATCAGGGCGAGCACCATCGTGTAGATCTTCTCGGCGGTGCCGAAGACGACGACCTCGCGGAAGCCGATCGTGGTCACCGTGGTGACGGTCTGATAAGCGGCGTCGAGGGGAGTGATCCCCAGAAGGATGTAGCCGATTGTCCCGAGCACAAGTACGCCGGTGAGGGCGGCCAGCCCGGCTGCGAGGCGCCGGGAGTTCCGAGACCACGGGCGGCTCGCCGATCTGTCGGGACCGAGCGGTCTGCGCTGTGAACTCGATCGCGGCATGAGGACAGCATGCCCGAGCACGGGTGGCGAAGGGTGCACCGCCGCCACGTCTCCGGCGGGCTCACCCTCCGATGGCGTGCACCCCACCGTCGACGTGCACGATTTCCCCGGTGGTCTTGGGGAACCAATCCGAGAGCAGTGCGACACAACCACGCGCTGCGGGCTCAGGGTCGGTGAGGTCCCATCCGATCGGAGAGCGCGTGTTCCAGACCTCTTCGAAGTCGTTGAAACCCGGGATGGAATTGGCTGCGATGGTGCGGATGGGGCCAGCCGCGACGAGGTTGACGCGTACTCCTTGGGGGCCAAGGTCGCGCGCGAGGTAGCGCGAGGTGGATTCGAGCGCTGCCTTGGCGACTCCCATCCAGTCGTACTTGGGCCAGGCGACTGTCGCGTCGAAGGTCAGCCCCACGACCGAGGACGTGCGACCCGGCCCGGTCATGAGGGGAAGACACGCCATGGCGAGGGATTTCAGTGAAAAGGCCGACACGTGAACCGCCGTCGCAACGTCGTCCCACTCGGTGTTCAGGAAGTTGCCACCGAGGGCCGCAGCCGGGGCATAGCCGATCGAGTGAACGACGCCATCGAGGCCGTCGACGTGTTCGAGAAGACGATCAGCGAGTCCGGCGAGATGCTCGGGACTCGTGACATCTAGTTCGATCACCGGGGCTGGCGTGGGCAGTCGGCCGGCGATACGGCTAGTCAAGGACATCGCACGTCCGAAGGATGAGAGAACGATTGTTGCGCCCTCCTGCTGTGCCAGGCGTGCGACGTGGAAGGCGATCGACTGGTCGGTGAGCACACCGGTGATCAGCAGACGCTTGCCCTCAAGGATTCCCATAGTGTCGTCCCTTTCCTCAGTGACCCATGCCGAGACCGCCGTCGACGGGGATCACGGCTCCGGTGATGTAAGCAGCAGAGTCGCTGGCCAGGAACAGGACCGTCCCCGCGATCTCCGCCGGTGAGGCATAACGGCCCAGCGGCACTGAGCCGAGGATCTCCGCTTTGCGCTCCTCGGGCAGTGCGGCGGTCATGTCGGTATCGACGAAGCCGGGTGTGACGACATTCGCCGTGATTCCGCGGCTGCCTAGCTCCCGCGCCAGTGACCGCGCTAGACCGACGAGGCCGGCCTTGGAGGCTGAGTAGTTTGTCTGCCCAGCGGAGCCGAGGAGTCCGACCACGCTCGATATGAAGATCAGACGCCCCCGGCGCTGGCGCAGCATGCTCTTGGCTGCTCGACGCGCGACGCGGATAGCCCCCACGAGATTGGTGTCGATCACTTCGGCCACATCGTCGTCGGACATGCGCATGATCAGGGTGTCGCGCGTGATCCCCGCATTCGCGACGACAACCTCGACCGGCCCCACCTCGGCCTCGACACGGTCGAAAGCTGCGTCGATGCTCGCGGAGTCGGTGACATCAGCGCGAACGACGAGGACATCAGTGCCGGCGAGCTCGGGGGGAAGTTCACCGTTGCGGGAGGTGATCACGACTCGATCTCCGGCGGCGACGAAGGCCTGCGCGATCGAGAGCCCGATTCCTCGGTTGCCGCCTGTGACGAGCACGACTCGTCCCATGATCGGTCTCCTGTCCACCTCGGGGCAGGAGCCGTCACGGTCTACGTCGACCGTTTCGGACCGCCACACCCATACGAACTGCGATGACGAACTCTCGCACGGACCGCCGCACACTCACGTCGGGGCGCTCTGGCGGGCGAAAGTTTGGTTCCCCCCGTGGCCGGTGATGACAACGGCCGGAGAGTGTGCCGCTGCGAACCTAGCCGTTACCCGCCGGTACTCGCGGGTTACGACACGTCTGCCTCGGTCTAGGGTCCCTACATGGACCTGTCACGAAAGATCCGCCACGGTGCTCGCTGCACCCGTCACAGCGCGGGGACGAGCGAGTGAGCCGTTCCATCGACCCGGTTTTCTTGGCCCTGCCACTCGCCGCCTGTGCTGACGCCGGGCTCTCGAGGGCGCGTGATCTAGGAGCCAGTCACGCGGATGTGCGCGTCGTGTCCCTGCGCACATCCGGACTGCACGTGCGTGACGCGCGGCTCGAGGGCTCGGCACTCGATGACGACAGCGGGCTAGCCGTCCGCGTCCTGGTCGATGGCTGCTGGGGTTTTGCCGCCTCGGACGTCGTCACGGTCGACACGGCTCGCTTGCTCGCCGAGCGCGCAGTCTCACTCGCTCGTATCAGCGCCCCCCTGAGCATCACTCGCGTCGTGCTTGCTGATGAGCCCGTGCATGTGGGCAGTTGGGTGTCGGACTACGTCATAGACCCCTTCGAGGTCGCAGAGTCCGAGAGAGTGGCCCTTCTCGTCGAACGGAGCGCCCGTCTGCTCGCGCACACTGCGGTCTCCCATGTGACGTCGTCCTTGCGTGCGGTGAAGGAGCAGGTGTTCTACGCCGATCTCGCAGGGACGAGGACAACGCAGCAGCGCGTGCGCCTCCAGTGCGACTGGACAGCCGTCGCCGTCGACGAGGCCACCGGCGCATTCGAGACCATGAGCACCATCGCACCGCCTGCGGGGCGTGGCTGGGAGTACCTCACCGGCGAGGCCCGCACCGTCGCCGGCGTCACTGCCTGGGATTGGGACGCAGAGCTCGCAACCCTTCCTGAACAACTCGCTGAGAAGGCCGCGGCTCCGTCAGTGGAGCCCGGGAAGTACGACCTGGTGATCGACCCCACCAATCTCTGGCTGACGATCCATGAGTCCGTGGGACATGCCACCGAACTCGACCGCGCCCTCGGATACGAGGCCAACTACGCGGGCACGTCCTTCGCGACCCCAGCCAAGCTCGGTGTCCTGCGGTATGGCTCCGAACTGATGAATGTCACGGGAGATCGCCTGACTCCCCATGGCCTCGCAAGCGTGGGCTGGGACGACGAGGGCGTCGAAGCTCAGTCGTGGGACCTCGTGCACAACGGCACTCTCGTGGGATACCAGCTCGACCGTGCGATGGCGGCCGAGTTCGGCCACCCGCGTTCGAACGGGTCGGCCTACGCCGACAGTGCGGGGCATACTGCCATCCAGCGCATGCCCAATGTGTCGTTGCTGCCTGCGCCAGACGGTCCGGATCTTGAGGGCCTCATCGGCGGTGTCGAGGATGGCATTTTCGTCGTGGGCGACAAGTCGTGGTCCATTGACATGCAGCGCTTCAACTTCCAGTTCACCGGGCAGCGCTTCTATCGAATCCGAGCCGGACGGCTTGCGGGCCAGGTCAAGGATGTGGCCTACCAGGCCACCACCACGGACTTCTGGGGCTCGATGATCGCGGTGGGCGGGCCGTCCACGTATCTGCTCGGAGGGGCCTTCAACTGCGGTAAGGGCCAGCCCGGCCAGGTGGCGCCGGTGTCTCATGGTTGTCCGGCTGCTGTCTTCGAGTCGGTCAATGTGCTGAACAGCGCTCAGGAGGGCGGGCGATGAGTTCACCGCAGGAGATCGTCGAAACTGCGCTGGCCGCCTCGGCGTCCCGGGGATGTGTTGTGGTGGTGCGCTCGAGCAGCGCGGCCAACCTGCGTTGGGCGCGTAACACCCTCACCACGAATGGCGAGACTGTCGGACAGTCGGTCACAGTGGTGGCGTTGGTCGACCTCCCCGACGGGGTTGGGTCGGGTTCGGTCACGGTGACGGCCCCGTCGCTCGAATCGCTGACCGATCTCGTGCGCCGGGCCGAGACGTTGGCACGGGAGAACGGCGCGGCCGATGATGCCCTGGCCCTTGCTGGGGACATCGCAGCGTCGAGTGAGTGGTCCGACCCTCCGCTTGTCGCGACTGGTGCGGCATTCCTCGATCTCGCACCGCGGCTCGGGGATGTGTTCTCGCGGGCCCGGGCTGAGAGGATCGAGCACTTCGGATATGCCGAGCAATCCGTCGTGACGACCTACCTCGGCACCAGCACTGGTACGCGCCTGCGGTTCGCAGATCCCGAGGCCCGTCTCGAATTGACGGCCAAGAGCCATGCCCGGTCGAGATCGGCCTGGGCTGGACGGGCTGGCCGTTGGCTCGCCTCCCTGGACGTCGCCCCGATCGAGTCCGAGCTACGTCAGGGGCTTGCCTGGCAGGAGCGTCATATCGACGTTGCTGCCGGGCGGCACGATGCGATCCTCACCCCAGCCGCGGTGGCAGATCTCATGATCGACCTCTACTGGTCCTCGATCGGGCGGGATGCCCATGAGGGACAGAGCGTGTGGAGTCGGGCCGGAGGTGGCACCCGGGTGGGCTCATCGGTGGCCGATCCTCGAGTCAGCCTCATCAGTGACCCCGTCATGGCCGGATTGGAGGGCATCCCGTTTCTCGCAGTGGGGGGTTCGTCGTCGGCCGCGAGCGTGTTCGACAACGGCCTGCCGGTGGGCGCGGTCGAATGGATCCGAGATGGAGTGCTCGAGAACCTCATCACGACACGACACAGTGCGGCCGAGTGTGGCCTGGCCTTCCGCCCGGGCGTCGACAACCTGCGGCTGGAGGTCACGGGCGCCGCGGGTGACCTCGCGGACCTGGTGGGGCGCAGTGATCAGGGGTTACTCGTGACCTGTCTTTGGTACAACCGCGTGGTCGATCCGCAGACTCTGCTACTGACGGGCCTGACACGCGATGGTGTGTATGTCGTTCGCGGAGGTGAGGTGATCGGTGCGGCGACGAACTTCCGGTTCAACGACTCCCCCGTCGACGTGCTCACCCGGGTGGCCGATGCCGGTGTTCCCGTGCCCACCCTGGCCCGCGAGATGGGTGACTACTTCAACCGGGCGGCAATGCCGCCGCTGCGCGTGCGGGACTTCAACTTCTCGACCGTGTCGCAGGCGAGTTGAGCGCAGGCGCGCCGAGGGCGCGGCCGTGACCTGCGGATGCCCGTGATGCCCAGAGGTCGTACCGTGGTTGCGTGTCCCAGACCCCTGAGCCCGAGATCCACAGCATCACCGATGCGGGCGTCTCGCTGTCGCAGGACCAGTCGAAACGCACGCGTAGGTACCTGTGGTCGATGGGAATCCGCACCGCATGCTTCCTCGGTGCCGTGGTGACCCCCTCGCCGTGGCGCTGGATCCTGGCCGTGGGCGCGCTGATCCTTCCCTATGTTGCCGTGGTGATGGCTAACGCCGGGCAGGAAAGATCAGGCGGTGGTGGTCTGCGCCTGGTGACTGCACCCAAGCGTCGTGCCGTCGGCGGCCGCTGAACCGGCCACCGGCGACCAAGAGCCCCAGCGGCCCACGCCCTTCAGCGAGGGTCGAAGAACCTGACGGTGGGTGCCGCCGCGATGTAGGCGGCGAGAGGGCTCGGTCCCTCGCTGGCCCGCCAGGCCCGGTATGCCGTGTCTGCCTCGATCGAGGCCCAACGCTCGATGACGAGGACGCGCGTCTTGTCATCCTGCTGGACAAGCACATCCACACCTTCGCACCCCTCGAAGGCGCGGGTGGCGACCAGGATGTCGTCGAAGAGCCCCAGCGCCTCCTCTGCCTTGTCGGCGATGAAGGTGATGTCGAGGACGGTGACGATGGACATGGGAGCTCCTCCGTATTCGTGGGACCGTGCGGGTCCAGCGGTGTGTGTGCTGACTCTAGGGGCGTGCCCTCTTCCGTGGCCGGGTAGGTCGACCCAATCCCCGCCGCTTACGGTGGTGGGATGAGGGGTTACCGGTTTCTCGCACAGCCACGATGGCTCGCGCTGGGGTTTCTGGTGCTCTTGGTGGTCCCGTCCTTCTTTCTACTCTCGCGCTGGCAGCTCACGCGTCTGGGCGACCGGGAACATAGCAACGACGTCATCAGGACCAACGGCGGGGCGGCATCGGTTGCCGTTGATGAATTGATGACGCCAGGTGCAGCTTCCGATTCGGTGACTGATGCGCAGCGGTGGCGGATGGTCTCGGCCGAGGGACATTTCGATGTCGCTGGCGAACGCATCGTGCGGAAGCGGCCCTACCAGGGCGCCAATGGCTTCTGGGTGGCCACTCCGTTCGTCACCAGCGCCGGCGTCGTGCTTGTGGTCGACCGTGGGTGGATCGCAGCCACGGGCGGTGCCACGTCGGCACAGGTGATCCCGGCTCCGCCGAGCGGAACGGTCACCCTGACGGGACGGATCCAACCGTCGGAAGCCGCGCCGACGATCCAGCCCACAGACCTTCCGACCGGTCAGATCACTGATCTCAACGTCGAGCTTGTGGCCGGGACGGCAACTCATTACCCCGGCTTCGTCACGCTTGTGGCCTCCGAACCAGCACAGGACAGCGGACTGACGATCCGCTCGCTGCCCGCACTCGATAACGGCCCTCATCTCTCGTACGCCATGCAGTGGATCATCTTCGCCGCGATCGCCGTCGCTGGATTCGTGCTGCTCGTCCGTCGCGAGCGGGTGTACGGCGACACCACCGCGCGAACCGATGTGGGGCCGGCCCCCGCGCACGATGTGCTCGAGGACCCCTGATCCGCACCGGCTGACACCAGGCGCGGTTCGACCGCGTATCGATCCGGGAACTCTGAGGAATCACCAGAGGCGGGTTCGACACGCAACTTGTCTGGGGGCGCAACCGAGGCCGGGCCATGTGCCCGTGCGCCACAATGAGGGCATGGACCTCGGCCTGACAGAGCGTGTTTTCGTCGTCACCGGCGGATCACGCGGCTTGGGTTTGGCCACGGCCGCCACCTTGGTGTCAGAAGGTGCCCATGTGATCCTCGTGGCCCGCGACCAGGTCGGTCTTGATTCAGCCACCGCGAAGCTTGGCGGTGGGGCCTCGGCAGTCGGCATCCCTGGTGATCTTGGTGACCCCACAACCGCAGAGCGGGTCGTGGCCGCGGCCGTCGCACGTTTCGGACGCCTTGACGGAGCGCTTATCGGGGTGGGCGGTCCGCCTGCTGGCACCGTGATGGGCACCGACGACGACACCTGGCGGAGCTCCTTCGAGACTGTCTTCCTCGGGTCACTTCGCGTGGCGCGTGCTGCGGCCAACGCGATGTCGAGCCACCCCGGCGATCTGCTGGGGGTTGGTGGATCGTTGGTGTTTGTTCTGGGCACGTCGGCCCGCGAGGTGCTGCCCGGGATGTCGCCCAGCAACGGGCTGCGCCCAGGCCTGGGCATGATGGTCAAGGACCTCGCAGACGAGCTCGGACCGCGCGGTATCCGCGTGAATGGGTTGATGCCTGGACGAATCTCCACCGATCGGGTGTTCGCCAACGATGCCCGCGCCGGCTCGCCGGAGATGGTGCGCCGGCGCAATGAGTCCGCTATCCCCCTGGGCCGTTACGGGCAGCCGGAGGAATTCGGACGCATCGCCTCGTTCCTACTCTCCCCCACAGCGTCGTATGTGACTGGCTCTCTCGTGCCCGTCGACGGCGGGATGCTCCGGAGCTTCTGAGCGCGTCCGGAGTGGGTGGTCATGGTCTAGCCCGCTGTGTGCGCCTCGCCTTGCGGGGCAAACTGCGTGTGGTAGAGATCCGCATAGGTGCCGCCCATGGCGAGCAAATCCTCGTGACGGCCCCGCTGAACCACGCGACCGTCCTCGACCACGAGGATCACGTCCGCCTCGCGGATCGTGGAGAGCCGGTGGGCGATCACCAACGATGTTCTGCCCTTGAGTGCCGTAGCTAGGGCGCGTTGAACGGCAACCTCGGACTCTGAATCGAGGTGGGCAGTGGCCTCGTCGAGGACGACGACATCGGGCGCCTTGAGCAGTAGCCGAGCGATGGCCATGCGCTGCTTCTCGCCGCCGGAGAGCCGGTGCCCGCGGTCGCCCACCACGGTGTCGAGCCCCTCAGGCAGCGAGTTCACCAAGTCGATGACCTGCGCATCGCTCAAGGCGGCGAGCAGTTCCTCGTCGGTCGCCTCGGGCCGGGCGTAACGCAAATTGGCCCTGATCGTGTCGTGGAACATGTGGGCGTCCTGGGTGACGACGCCGACGAGTGCGTGCAGCGACTCGAGGGTGAGATCACGAACGTCAACCCCGTTGATCGTCACTCGACCGTCAGTGACGTCGTAGAGCCGGGACACGAGCGCAGTGATGGTGGTCTTGCCCGCTCCGGACGGGCCCACGAGGGCGATCATCTGACCGGGTAGTGCGGTGAAGTCGACGTCGCGCAACACGTCCTCGTGAACGGGGTTTGAGTCAGGACGTGCGACCGACTCAAGTGAGGCGAGTGAGACCTCCTCAGCTCCCGGATACCGGAACTTCACGTGCTCGAACCGGATTGTCGCGGGACCGCTCGCCACAGCAACGGCTGAGGGACTGTCACGCACCATGGGCTCGAGGTCGAGAACTTCGAAGACCCGCTCGAAACTGACGAGTGCCGTCATGACGTCCACTCGCACATTCGAAAGCGCCGTCAGTGGGCCGTAGAGCCGTCCCAGGAGTGAGGCGAGGGCGAGAAGTGTTCCGACCGTAAGGGCGCCCGTGATGGCGAGGTTTCCGCCGATCCCGTACACGAGGGCGGTGGCGATGGAGGCGACAAGAGTCAAGGCGGTGAAGAAGATACGGTTGGCCATCGCGATCCGGACGCCGATGTCGCGTACCCGTCCCGATCGTCCGGCGAAGTCCGCCGCCTCTTCGTCCGGGCGGCCGAAGAGCTTGACGAGCAGGGCTCCGGCGACATTGAACCGTTCGGTCATCTGTGTCGACATCTCGGCATTGAGCTGCATCTGCTCACGCGTCATTGCTTGCAGCGTGCGACCCATCCAGCGGGCGGGGACGAGGAAGACGGGTAGCAACAGCATCGAAGCCACGGTGATCGGCCACGACAGGAACATCATCGCGATCACGACTGCGGTGAGTCCGATGACATTGCCGACCACGCCGGACATCGTCGAGGTGAACGCTTGCTGTGCCCCGATGACATCGTTGTTCAGGCGTGAGACGAGAGCTCCCGTCTGTGCCCGGGTGAAGAAGGCCACGGGCATGCGTTGAACGTGGTCGTAGACCTGGGTTCGCAGGTCGTAGATCAGCCCCTCGCCGATACGGGCGGAGAACCAGCGGCCCCAGAGGGTGAGCCCGGAGTCCACGACGGCGATGAGGGCGATGAGCAATGCCGTGGTGGTGACGACCGAGGTGTTTCCGGGGGTAACCCCCACATCGATGATCCGACGGAATAGCAGCGGCTGGGCCACGATCAGGATGGCATCGATCACCAGCGTGACCAGGAACCCAATCACCAGCGCCCGGTATGGGCGCGCGTAGCTCAAGATTCTGGAGAGGGTCCCCTTGGCCAGCTTCTGGTTCTTGACTCCGTCGTCGCGACGGAATGATCGAAGAACCATATGCGGGTTGGTCATCGCCACGAGCGGGTACCTCCAGAGCGGAACTGGGGACGTCAGCGGCGGGCCCGCGTCGTGCCCGTTGCCATGCTCCCATGCCCGCCGCGGATCGCCCGACGGCCGATCCGCGCGGAGCTCGACTATCGATTCCGGATGATGTCCCGGAGGAGCCCCACCTGGGCCTCGCGCTCAATCCGGCGCTGTGAGTCGACCTCATTGTCGAGGGCGGCGCGCAGGACAGCCTTGGTGGCGCGAACGGCGGTGGCGGGTTTGGAGAGCACCGTGGCGGCGAGGTCGTCGACGGTGGTGTCGAGGGACTCTGGTGCGACCACC
>WLRQ01000021.1 GCA_009697815.1 Actinomycetota bacterium | reverse complement strand
GACAACATCGGCGAGGTCCCCCCGGGTTTCCTTGATGCGGCAGGGAATGTCGTCCCTGAGGACAACGCCGACAACGCCGACAACGCCGACAACGCCGATGACGCCGATGACGCCGATGACGCCGACAACGCCGATGAGGCCGATGAGGCCGATGAGGCCGATGACGACGACGACGATGACGACGATGACGACGACGATGACGACGATGACGATGACGAATCTGTCACCAACGCGGCATCGCCGTCGGGCGAGGATCAGATCAGCTAGTCGCTAGTCGACTCGAGGACGGACTGGGCATCGAGCCAGCGCCAGATGCCAGCAACGTCGGCCTCGGTGCTGGAGAGCACCTCGATCTTCTCTTCCAGCGCGGGAATGGACCGCAGGGCGTATCGCTCTGCGGTCCTTTCGCGTACCCGAGCCACGGCGTGGTCGAGGTCGAGCCCGTCGCCGCGCGCGTCGCGAACGAGCTCCACCCAGAGGCGTAGCTCCTCAACTGAGCGGTCCAGGGTGGTATCGACATCGGTCACGGGGCCGAAGTGGGAGAACAGCAGCCGCGTGGGGCGACGCTCGCGCATTCGTTCGAGCGAGGCGAGCGCTGCCACGAGATCGAATTCAGGCGGGGGCGTTGCCGGTCGGAGGTCACCCGTCTCGGGGGTCCAGACCCCGGCGGCGTCTCCGGTATAGAGATCACCCGTGAGGGAATCGAGTAGTCCGACGTGATGGCGTGCATGCCCCGGGGAGTCGAACGAGTCCAGCCGGCGGCCGCCGCCGAGGTCGACGCCCCCGTGGCCGTCAAGTACGCGGATCCGCGCGGCGTCGGTGGGACGCAGTTGCCCGAAGAGTTGATCGAGCACGTCACCGAAGACGCGGGCTGCGCTCGCCATCAGGCGTGAGGGATCGGCGAGGTGACGCGCGCCAGCCTCGTGCACGACCACCTCGGCGCGCGGAAATGCTGCTGCCAGATCGCCGACTCCGCCTGCGTGATCGAGGTGGATGTGGGTGACCACGATCGTGGCGAGGTCCTGGGGCCCCACCCCGAGTGCCTCGAGGCTCGTGACGACATCACCGGCCGAGGTGGCGGCACCGGTCTCGACCAGGCATGGCCGGTCGCCGTTGATGAGGTATCCGGCGGTGATCCCGTCATAGCCCCCCATGCGGGTGTCGATCAGCCAGACGTCGTCTCCGAGATCTACCGCGGGGGAGGGGGTCGTCGAACCTGACCTCGGCCCCCTTGTCGTGGTGTCGTCCACTGTCCTGTCCCTCCGGGTGTCGTCCCCAGTAGTCATCGCCGGGCACGATCGGCCTGTGTTCTCGCCAGAAGGGTACGCGGTGAGCGAGGGTGTCATCGAGGCATCCCGGGCACAGGGGAGCACCTGATGGCGGTATCGGCACGGACGCAGGAGCACGACCCTGGGCAGTCCCACGTCAATGAAGTCAGGCTGCGTGGGCGGCTCGCCGCGATCGCCCTCGAACGCACCCTCCCTCCGGCGATGTGGTCGCCACCTTCAGGATCGTCGTCGATCGACCTCCTGTCCGCCCAGGTTCCCCTTCGACCGCGAAGGTCGACACCCTCGATTGCGCTGCGTTCCGGGCCGATGCTCGTCGCCGATTGGCGCGGATAGCACCCGGTGAGGTGATCGAGGTCGAGGGATCCCTGCGTCGTCGGTTTTATCGGGCAGGCGCAGCCGCGGCGTCTCGCTATGAGGTTGAGGTTCGCACGCTCGCGAGAGCCTCCCGGTCCTCGACGGTCGGCCGTGGCACGATGACGGGATGATGAGCGTGGGGCGCGCGGGGGCAGTCCGGGTCTGCGTCGTTGTTTCTGGAACATCTCCGATATGAGCAATTCGGTACACCGCGCCGAACGTGATGCTGGTGCGGCAACCTTGCTGGAGATGTTCGATGCCCTGCTCATCGATCTTGACGGTGTGGTCTATGTGGGGTCCGACCCCGTTCCGCACGCGGTGACGGTGATCCGTCGTGCGCGCGCTGCGGGCCATGCGGTCGCCTATGTCACCAACAATGCAGGCCGATCCCCGAGCGTCGTGGCTCACCACCTTCGTGAGTTCGGCCTCGATGTCGCCGATCACGATGTCGTTACCTCGGCGCAAGCCGGAGCTCGCGAGATCTCCGCTCGGCTTCCTCGCGGCAGCACGGTCCTGGCGGTGGGTGGCCCGGGTGTTGCCGAAGCCCTCCTCGCACGAGGGCTGACCCCGGTATCGCGTGCAGAGGAGAAACCATCGGCGGTGATGATGGGTTATGGCGCTGATGTGTCCTGGCGCGAGCTTGCCGAAGCCTCGTACGCGGTGGCGGCCGGCGCCCTGTTCGTGGCCACGAATACCGATGTGAGCTTCCCGCTGCCGCAGGGTCGCGCACCCGGTAACGGAGCTTTCGTCGCGGCCGTGGTGGGTGCCACTGGTCAAGAACCACTTGTGGCGGGCAAGCCGTACCTGCCGTTGATCACTGAATCGATTGAGCGCGTGGGCGCCCAGCGCCCGATCATCGTGGGGGATCGACTCGATACCGATATCGAGGCGGGACAGCGCGCGGGTATCGCCACGCTCCTGGTTTTCACGGGTGTCACCGGAGTGTCCGATCTGCTCGCAGCACCTCCAAGGCGGCGCCCCACGTACATCGCCGCCGACTTGCGCGGAATGCTCGCCCCGCCACGGAATCTTCTGGCTGATATGGCTGATATGGCTGATGTTCTGCCACCACCTGCGGGTGCCGATGACTTGCGTGATCTTCGCCAGGCGGCCCGAGCTGCGTGGGCGGCCGCAGATGCGGGACTGCCCGCACCGGCGGTTGACGTCGAGTCGCTCACTCGTGATGTCGTACGCGCCCTTGCCTCGGGCTGATCACAGGAAGCGGCGTAGTGCCAGCAGGTCTCGGAAGCGGGCGTCCACCTTGATCCGACCCTTTGCCCAGCCCGCTCCGAAGCTCAAACGGTCTTGCGCGAGCTCGATGAAGTCGTCCGATGTGAGGGTGAGCCGCAGGGCGGCCTTCACCACCTCGCCCGGATCAATATGTCCCACGTCCAGGAAGGCCCCCCCGTCGAATCGTCCGGAGAAGGCGATGTCGAGGTCGCGGATCCACACCGAGACGGAGATGTTCGGGATCTTGGCTCGGGTGCCTTGCTCGAGAGAGGCGAGGCGCGCGACGATTTCGTCGAGGGCGGCGTCGACGGACTCAATGTCGGCCATGGGCTCCCCTCGTTCCGCTCCTCCGGGAGCACTCCCGCGACGCTATCGCAGCGTGTCGCGATACCGTGGTCTCGTGGGCGCGCTTCCTGGCGTGCTGATCTACCGGAGTGAGGTGGCGGTCATGCTCGATGCGCTGCGGGGATACGTACAACTGGCAAGCGGGTTGACCGAAGTCACGCTCGCGAGAGCGCGTGAGGCGGCCACCTCGCTGCTCATTCAGGGCCTCGACCTAACTAAGGTAGCTGACGTCCCGGGCAAGGATTCCGCCGTTGACGCGGCCAAGGTCGCAGCCGGCCAGGTGCAGGGCCTCGCGGATGAGCTTCTCGAGTCGAGCAAGCAGAATCGAGAACTGCTCGTGGGGCTCGTGCGCACGGAGGTCGATCGCGCAGCCGGGCGCCTGGGTTTCGTCCGCGAAGAGGAATTGGCTGCCGTGCGACGCCACGTGTCGCGGCTTGAGACCCAGCTTGCGGAGATCCGTTCGCAGATGAGTGCGACGTCGACCCCCTCGTCACCCGCGACATCCACGGATGAGCCGGCAAAGAAGAAGAAGAAGGCTCCGGTCGCCAAGCGGGCGGCATCGGCGAGCGCTAAGCCCCGCGGATCTTCCGAGGGCGCGCTCACGTGAAGTCAGAAGGCCCCGAGAGCGCAAGCCACCCACAGCACCAGATCGAGGGCGACGTCCCCGTTGACGAGATCGATCTCCTCGACGACGGTGGGGCCGAGGTGGGCCAGCGCGGCCTCCACGACGCACCGCCATCCTCAGGTGAACTGCCCATGGTGGTCTCCGCGCGAGAGCTCTTCGCGGCCGTGGGTGAGCCCGCCGTTACCGGCGACTCCCGGGTCGACGCAGCCTCAGCCCGGCTCTCCGAGGTTCTCGAACTTCCGACGTCCGATCATGTTGCCGTGTACGACGACGTCCACCGTCGTCTGCAAGACGCCCTCGCCGACGCTGACGTGCGCTGAGCCCCCATGCCGCGTCGTCGCATCGACGCCGAGCTCGTCCATCGTGGACTTGCGCGGTCCCGGGAACAGGCGCAGGAACTTCTCGCGGCTGGGCGCGTGCAGCTCAACGGGATCAGTGCGAGTAAGCCTGCGACCCAGGTCGAGCACACGGCGAGCATCGTGGTTCGCGCCGGTCTCGAGGGCCCCGACTACGTCTCGCGCGGAGCGCACAAGCTCGTCGGTGCGCTCGATGCGTTCGCCCTGTCCGTCGAAGGACGCCATGCGCTCGACGCGGGTGCCAGCACAGGTGGCTTCAGCGACGTCCTGCTGCGGCGTGCGGTTGCGGCGGTAGTGGCCGTCGACGTCGGCTACGGGCAGCTCGCGTGGCCGATCCGGTCCGATACCCGTGTCGTGGTGCTCGAGCGCACCAACATCCGCGAGCTCACCTCCGCGATGCTTCCGTATCCACCCGATCTTGTTGTCGGCGACCTCTCGTTCATCTCGCTCGCGCTCGTCCTCCCGCCCCTGGCAGCTGTCTGCACCCCGGCCGCCGACCTCGTGGTGATGGTCAAGCCCCAGTTCGAGGTGGGGAAAGACCAGGTTGGTCCGGGTGGCGTGGTGCGTGAACCCGCCTTGAGGTCTGAGTCCGTACGTAAGATCGCACGCGTGGCATGGGATCTCGGACTCGGCACCTCAGGGGTGGTGGCATCTCCCCTTCCTGGGCCGAGCGGCAATGTCGAGTACTTCCTGCACTTGCGTCGTGGGGCCGCACCTCTCGACGACGACGACCTCGCACGAGCGATCGAGGAGGGACCTCAGTGACGCTACGACGCGTCCTTCTCGTCACCCACGGCGGCCGCGCGGAGGCGGTCTCTCTCGCGCGCACCGTCGCGCAGGAGTTGACCGATGCCGGTATTGAGGTTCGCGTGGCTTCGGACGAGGCCACGGCGGTAGCCCCCTCTGCGGCAGTCGTGATCGAGTCCGACTCCGCCGCGGAGGGCTGCGAACTCGTGGTGGTCCTCGGCGGCGACGGCACGATCCTCCGTGGCGCGGAACTGGCGCGGGCCTACGACGTCCCTCTGCTGGGGGTCAATCTCGGGCACGTCGGGTTCCTCGCAGAGGCTGAGGTCGATGAGGTCAGCACGGTGGTGCGGGCGGTCGTCGATCGACAGTGGGTGGTCGAGGAACGCACCACGCTCGAGGTGGTCGTCACGATCGCGAATGCCGAGATCGGACGTACCTGGGCGCTGAATGAAGCCTCAGTAGAGAAGGCAAGCCGTGAGCGCATGCTCGACGTTGTCGTCGAGGTCGACGGTCGCCCGCTCTCGCGCTGGGGCTGCGACGGTGTCGTCGCCGCCACGCCCACGGGATCCACGGCATATGCCTTCTCCGCGGGGGGCCCGGTGGTCTGGCCCGAGGTTGAGGCCCTGCTCGTCGTGCCCATCAGCGCGCATGCCCTGTTTGCCCGTCCGCTGGTGGTGTCGCCGTCGAGCACGATCGCGATCGAGGTGCTGCCCACAACTGCGGGCGGGGTCCTGTGGTGCGATGGCCGTCGCCTCATTGAGTTGCCGGCAGGTGCCCGGGTGGAGATCAGTCGTCACGGGGTCCCTGTGCGCCTCGCCCGACTTCACGCGGCGCCCTTCACCGATCGTCTCGTCGCCAAGTTCGGACTCCCGGTTGAGGGCTGGCGGGGTATCCGACGTCGTGGGGAAAACGGGGCGGCGCCGTGATCGAAGAGATCCGGATCCGAGGTCTCGGAGTCATCGAGGACGCCGTCCTGGAACCGCACCCTGGATTCACGGCGGTCACCGGTGAGACCGGTGCTGGCAAGACCATGGTGCTCACCGGTATCGCGCTGTTGTTCGGGGGTAGGGCCGACGTCGGCGCTGTGCGCACTGGTGGCGATCGGGCCGAGGTGGAGGGGCGCATCCGGGTCTCGCTGCCCGCCGTCGTCGAACGGGTGCGCGAGGCTGGCGGCGACCTCGATGACGACGTCCTCGTCCTGGCCCGCACGATCGCCCAGGAGGGACGCAGCAGGGCGTTCCTCGGGGGCAGATCCGTGCCCGCCTCGGTTCTCGCCGAGCTGGCCGAGGATCTCGTCGCCGTGCACGGACAAAGCGACCAGCAGCGTCTCCTCGCGCCCGCGCGCCAGCGCGCGGCTCTTGATCGGTTCGCCGGTGCGTCGGTGACATCGTCCTTGGCGACATACCGCGTGACGTTCGACCGCTTGCGCGAGGTCGAGCGCGACCTCGAGACCGTCACCACCTTGGCGCGTGAGCGAGCCCAGGAGGCTGACCTTCTTCGCCTGGGTCTGGAGCAGATCGACGCCGTGGCACCCGTGGCGGGGGAGGCTCTGGCACTTGCCGCCGAAACCGAACGGCTTGCCAACGCCGAGCAGTTGCGCGAGGCGGCGGCCTCAGCCCACGAGGCGCTCCGAGCCGACGGCGACGCCAACCTCGACACCGACGCGCTCACCTTGATCGCTCTCGCACGCCGATCAGCGGAGTCTCAGCGCGATCACGACAGTGCTCTTGGCGACCTCGCCGACCGGCTCGCCGATGTCGGCGCCGCCCTCGCCGACGTCGCCGGAGACCTCGCGAGCTACTCCGCCTCGATCGAGGCCGATCCCAACCGCCTCGCGGCCGTGCAGGAACGAACAGCGGCACTGGGCGCCCTCACTCGCAAGTACGGGGCCACGATCGAGGAGGTCCTGGACTGGTCCCAGAGCGCGTCGCTTCGCCTACTCGAACTTGAGGGCGACGACGAGCGCCGGGTCTTGCTCGCTCAGGAACGAGTGTCGTTGCGTGCCGAGCTCGGTCACCTCGCCGGTGAGATCAGCCAGGCCCGGTCCGAGGCGGGGGCAAGATTCGCCGCCGACGTGACGCGCGAACTTGCCGCGCTCGCGATGCCCAATGCTGTTCTCGCGGTAACGATCCGCCAGACACAGTCGCCATCTGGTCTGGTAGTCGAGGCCGAATCGGGGGCCCGACACCTCGCGTTCACCCAGCACGGCGTCGACGAGGTTGAGATCGTTCTCTCACCGCACACGGGGGCACCCGCACGTCCGATCGCGAAGGGAGCTTCCGGGGGTGAGCTCTCGCGGGTGATGCTGGCCGTCGAGGTGGTGTTCGCGGGCAGCGACCCTGTCCCGACTTTCGTGTTCGACGAGGTTGATGCGGGTGTCGGCGGCCGCGCCGCAGTCGAGGTCGGCCGTCGCCTGGCGCGTCTGGCCAGATCGAGCCAGGTCCTCGTTGTTACCCACCTTCCCCAGGTGGCGGCATTTGCTGATCGTCACGTGGTGGTCGAGAAGTCTGACGACGGAACTGTCACGACGTCCGGTCTCCGGGTGCTCGCTGACGAAGAGCGGGTGCGCGAACTGGCACGAATGCTAGCGGGGCTTGAGGGCTCAACCGCCGCCGCCGCCCACGCCCAGGAGCTCCTCGACGTGGCCTCCGCCGAGCGTGCGAGCGACCCGCGCGCGGACACGCCAGGACGGGCAACGGCCGACACGGTCCCGACTCCCTGATAACCTGGATTTCCGTGAACCCGCAGACGACTAAGCACCTGTTCGTCACTGGAGGAGTCGCCTCCTCCCTGGGCAAGGGGCTCACGGCCTCCTCGCTCGGAAACCTGCTGAAAGCGCGCGGTTTGCGGGTGACGATGCAGAAGTTGGATCCGTACCTCAACGTCGATCCGGGCACCATGAACCCGTTCCAGCACGGCGAGGTGTTCGTCACCAACGACGGAACCGAGACCGATCTCGATATCGGTCACTACGAGAGATTCCTCGACGTCGACCTTCATGGCTCGGCCAATGTCACCACCGGGCAGATCTACTCGACCGTGATCGCCAAGGAACGCCGAGGCGAGTATCTCGGCGACACCGTCCAGGTGATTCCGCACATCACCAACGAGATCAAGTCGCGGATCCGACGCATGGCGGGCCCCGAGGTCGATGTCGTGATCACCGAGGTCGGCGGCACGGTGGGAGATATCGAGTCGCTGCCCTTCCTCGAGGCAATTCGTCAGATTCGCCATGAGATTGGCCGCGACAACACCTTTTTCCTGCACGTCTCGTTGCTTCCGTACATCGGCCCGTCGGGTGAGCTCAAGACCAAGCCGACTCAGCACTCGGTCGCGGCACTGCGCAATATCGGTATACAGCCCGATGCCATCGTGCTGCGCGCGGATCGCGAGGTGCCCGTCAGCATTAAGCGCAAGATCTCACTGATGTGCGACGTCGACGTCGATGCCGTCGTCGCGGCCGTAGATGCGCCGAGCATCTACGACATCCCCAAGGTGCTGCACAGTGAAGGACTCGACGCCTACGTCGTGCGTCGACTCGACCTCCCCTTCCGCGATGTCGACTGGACCGACTGGGACCAACTCTTGCGTCGGGTTCACCATCCGGCCCACGAGGTCACCGTCGCGCTGGTCGGCAAGTACGTCGACCTCCCCGATGCCTACCTCTCGGTCACCGAGGCGCTGCGCGCAGGCGGTTTCGCCAACGACGCCCGCGTCAACATCCGCTGGGTCACCTCGGATGACTGCGTCACCGCGGAAGGTGCCGAACGTCTCCTCGGCGATGTCGACGCCGTGTGTGTTCCAGGGGGATTCGGGGTCCGTGGAATCGAGGGCAAGCTCGCCGCCCTGCGTTTCAGCAGGGAGCGTGGAATTCCCACCCTCGGGCTCTGCCTAGGCTTGCAGTGCATGGTCATCGAGTACGCGCGCACGGTTGCCGGGCTGGAGGGCGCTGGTTCGGCCGAGTTCGACGAGGCCACTCCTTACCCCGTCATCGCGACCATGGCTGATCAGCACGATGTTGTCGCCGGTGAGAGGGATATGGGCGGCACCATGCGCTTGGGTCTGTACCCCGCGAAGCTGGCCGAGGGTTCACTCGTGCGCGAGATCTACGGCGAGCCCTATGTCGACGAGCGCCACCGGCATCGGTACGAGGTCAACAATGATTACCGCCCCCAGCTCGAGGCGGCCGGGCTCTGGTTCTCGGGCACCTCACCCGATGGCCGCCTGGTGGAGTTCGTCGAGTTGCCGCGCGAGGTGCACCCCTACTACGTCGCTACGCAGGCACACCCCGAGTTGCGGTCACGTCCCACCAAGGCGCACCCGCTTTTCCGTGGCCTCATCGCTGCAGCGCTGGCGCGCAGATCCGTTCCGGTCGAGCTTGCGATCGTCTGAGCGGTGGGCGATTTCGTCCTCGAGCCCACCTGGCGTGGTGACGTCTCGCAGCTGGCGGATGAGCCGGTCGACTGCTCGGTAGTGCGCTCGGAGCAGATCTTGACCGGCCTTGTCTGGGACCTGCGACGCGACAGCGTCGAACTCGTTGACGGCCAGACGGTGGTGCGTGAGTTCGTGGTACACACCGGCGCTGTGGCCGTACTTGCCTTGGATTCGCTCGATCGCGTCTTGCTCATCCGCCAGTACCGTCACCCGGTGGGGATGGCTCTCTGGGAGCCGATCGCGGGTCTGCTCGACGTCCCCGGGGAGGAACCGTGGGTGGGTGCTGCCAGGGAACTTCTCGAGGAGGCCGGCGTGATTGCCGCCCGATGGGATGTGCTCGTGGATGTGGAAACCTCCCCCGGAGGATCGAGCGAGACCATTCGCTGCTATCTCGCACGAGATCTCTCAGCTGCCCCAGGGGGCCGTCCACCCGGCTCTGGGGAGGAGCGCACGATGCCGCACACCTGGGTTCCGCTGGAGGTGGCGGCTGCGGGCATTCTCTCCGGCAGGCTCACCGCGCCACTCACAGCGTCAGGGGTTCTCGCGGCGCTGGCTGCTCGCGCCCTCTCGTGGTCGACCCTGCGCGCCTTTGACTGTCCCTGGCCAGCACGTGAGTGGGTGCTCGGGCACGGTCGCGCTCGGGTATACGGACCGTCCGGTCCGAAATCGACCTTGTGACACATTGGTGCACCCATGGGAGCCTCGGACGCCCTACCGTGAGAGCAGTCCACCGCCCGGTGGGCGGTTCGTCGCGACACGACAGACGCGACGGACGAGATCTCACCCCGTGGCGACTCACCGCTGCGCGCATCTGAAGGACCTCACGTGAAGGTCGGAGTCCCGCGCGAGATCAAGAACCACGAGTACCGCGTTGCCATCACCCCGTCCGGTGTCTTCGAACTGGTGCGCAACGGCCACGAGGTCTTCGTCGAGCACGATGCTGGGGTCGGCTCATCGATCACTGATGACGAATACATCGCCGCCGGTGCCACCATCCTCCTTACCGCGGACGACGTGTGGGCGACAGGCGAGCTGATCTTGAAGGTGAAGGAGCCGATCGCTGAGGAGTACCAGCGGTTGCGCAGGGGTCAGGTCCTGTTCACCTACCTCCACCTCGCCGCGTCGCGGGCATGTACCGATGCCCTGCTGAATGCCGGTGTCACGGCGATTGCCTACGAGACGGTCGAATTGCCGGATCGTTCCTTGCCCTTGTTGGCGCCGATGTCCGAGGTCGCCGGCCGACTCGCACCGCAGGTGGGGGCACATGCGCTGCTCAGAGCCCATGGTGGGCGCGGTGTTCTCATGGGCGGGGTGTCGGGCACGTACGCCGCGAAGGTGGTGGTACTTGGTGCCGGGGTGTCTGGTCAGAATGCGGCAGCCATTGCTCTCGGGATGCAGGCTGAGGTACTCCTGCTTGACCTGAACATCCCGCGTTTGCGCCAGGTGGATGCGATCTACCAGGGACACATGCAGACAATCGCGTCGAACGCGTACGAGATTGAGCGGGCCGTCCTCGACGCCGACCTCGTGATCGGAGCAGTCCTTGTGCCTGGGGCAAAGGCGCCCACGCTGGTGAGCAACGACCTTGTCTCACGGATGAAGCCGGGCTCCGTGCTCGTGGATATCGCCATCGATCAAGGCGGATGTTTCGAGGACTCTCGCGCGACCACTCACGCTGACCCGACATACACCGTGCACAACTCGGTGTTCTACTGCGTGGCCAACATGCCGGGAGCAGTTCCCCATACCTCGACTTACGCGCTCACCAATGTCACGCTGCCGTATGCACTGGCTCTGGCGAACAAGGGTTGGGTTCAGGCATGCCGCGACGATCGCTCCCTCGCGCTGGGCCTGAACACCCACGACGGCCAGATCACGTATGCCGCTGTGGCGGACGCCTTCGAGGATCTAGACCATGTCGCTCTCGACGTGGTGTTGGCCTAGCCTTCATTGTTATGTCGGGTAAAGTCTCGACGTGACCGAGCAGCGCCCTTCACCGTTCACCCGTGCGGTCAGGTTGTACCTCGATCACCTGCGGGTCGAGCGTGGCCTGGCGGCCAACTCTCTTCTGGCCTATAAGCGCGACCTGGACCGCTACCTGGACTTCTGTCGTGTTCGACAGATCCACGAGGTGTCATCCGTGGCAGAGACGGATATCACTGACTTCCTGGTGTCGTTGAGGACCGGCGACCCAGAGCACCAGCCACTCTCGGCCTCATCCGCAGGTCGGGCGGTTGTGGCCGTGCGCGGTTTCCATCGATTTGCTGCGCTCGAGGGGATCACGGTCACCGATCCCGGGCGAGACGTTCGTCCTCCTACGCTGCCGACGCGCCTACCCAAGGCCATCACCGTGGAGGAGGTCGAGGCGATCTTGCTCGCTTCTGGGGCGGAGGGGACTCCTCGCGCGCTGCGCGATCGCGCACTTCTGGAACTCCTCTATGCGACGGGGGCACGAATCTCCGAGGCGGTGGGTCTCGATGTCGACGACATCGACCTCGGCACTGCATCGGTGATCCTGCGCGGTAAGGGGTCCAAGGAGCGAATCGTTCCGGTAGGCCGGATGGCCCTCGACGCCGTGAGCGCGTACCTCGTCCGGGGTCGCCCCGCAATCCTCGGCTCCGGGATCGGAGGCCCAGCCCTGTTCCTCAATCACCGGGGTGGCCGACTGACCCGGCAGAGTGCGTGGACCGTGCTGTCCGCGGCAGTGATGCGGTCGGGGGTCGCCGCTGAGGTCTCGCCACATACGCTCAGGCACTCCTTCGCCACCCATCTGCTGGACGGAGGCGCCGATGTTCGTGTGGTTCAGGAGCTTCTGGGACACGCCTCGGTCACCACGACCCAGATTTACACCCTCGTCACTATCGATCGCCTTCGCGAGGTTTACGCGTTGTCGCACCCGCGCGCACGCTCCTGACCTGCGGGGATACACCGAGGGTCGTCATATGGGGGACGCGACCTAGGCCCACCTCCGCCATCTCCCCTTGCCCGAGCGAGGCTCTGGCGCCTAGTGTGGCGATCCATCGTCAAGGCGATCAGGGTCCATATCGAGACAGAGGCGAGTCCACTTGTGAGTAAGTCGACAAATTCGGCGAGGGTCGCGGAGCGCGCGAGCGGAGCCCCCGCGTCAGGCAACGTCGAGCCGGACCTCGTTGCCAATCTCGATGCCACGGGCCGCCCGCTCACGGTGTTCCCGGAGCCTCCGGCGCTCGAGACCCACGGCCCAGCCCGTGTATACGCGCTGTGCAACCAGAAGGGTGGGGTCGGGAAGACCACCACCACCATCAACCTCGGCGCCGCGCTGGCCGAGCTCGGCCGGCGAGTGCTCGTGGTCGACTTCGATCCCCAGGGCGCACTATCGGTGGGGCTGGGGGTCGACCCTCATGAGCTCGACCTGACGATCTACAACCTGCTCATGCAGCGGGATGTCTCGATCGATGATGTCCTACTCAAGACTGGGGTCCCCGGCCTCGATCTCCTCCCGGGCAATATCGATCTCTCGGCCGCCGAGGTCCAACTTGTCTCCGAGGTCGGGCGCGAGCAGACCCTGAGCCGGGTTCTCGCTCCCGTGCTCGGCGAGTACGACGTCGTGCTCATCGACTGTCAGCCCTCTCTGGGGCTGCTCACCGTGAATGCCCTTGCGGCGGCTGATGGGGTGATCATCCCGCTCGAATGCGAGTACTTCGCGCTGCGAGGAGTCGCCCTACTAATGGACACTATCTTCCGAGTGAAGGAACGCATTAACCCTCGACTTGAGGTTGAGGGAATTTTGGCCACAATGTTTGATGGCCGCACCCTGCACGGACGTGAGGTGATGGCCCGAGTGGTCGACGCCTTCGATGACAAGGTCTTCCGCACGGTGATCGCGCGGACCGTCCGATTCCCCGAGACGACCGTCGCGGGCGAACCCATCACGACGTACGCGTCGAGCTCATCGGGCGCCGCGGCGTACCGACAGCTCGCGCGGGAAATGCTGGCACCATGAGCCGACGAGCGACCATGCCCGGTGCGGATGAACTCTTCCGTCGCACCGGCGACTCTCCCGAGACCGCAGCCCCCGCGCCATCCGGGCCCCTGGACCAGCCCGCACCGCCGCCTGGTCTGGCACTTGCTCCGGGCTCGGAGGCCTCCTCGGCGAGCACTGAACCCTCGCCAGCGACATCAGGAGCCTTCTCCGACGAGGCGGTGGTCGAGGCCACCCGCCAGACCAAGCCGGCCGCGCGCCGCCGGCCTCGCGCCGGTGACCGCCGGCCCACCGGTCGCGAGCGTCACGAGGAAAAGATCACGGTCTACGTGTCTCCCGAGGAGCTCGTCGACATCGAGCAGGCCAAGCTCATTTTGCGAGCCCAACACGGCCTGGCCGCCGACCGCGGTCGGATCGTGCGTGAGGCCATCGCCGTCGTCATTGCCGACCTAGAGGCCAAGGGCGAGGAAAGTATCCTCGTACGCAGACTCCGGGGAATCTGATACCCGGAGCGGGTGGTTCACAGTATAAACGCAGGTCAGAAGCTCGCATTAAGCGTTATGTCGGTTTAGCGATTGATATATTTGACGCTACATCAGCCTAGGCGCGGTGGGTCGTTCTGGGATCTACCTGTCCTGTCCCGGTACCGTGCGGAGCGTGATCGAGGTGGCCGAAGCTGAGCGCCCCGGGTCGGAGCCGGACCTGGGCCCGTCGCCGGTCGAGTTGCCGACGTTGGGCGCGCCGGTCGCCGATTCGCCCGAGTCGCCGGACTCCAACGTCTTCTCGGTCAGGCTGGACGAGTTCGAGGGGCCTTTCGATCTGTTGCTCTCGCTGATCGCCAAGCACCGACTCGACGTGACGGTGCTGGCGATCCACACGGTCATCGACGACTTCGTGGCCCACATTCGTTCGCGAGGCCCAGAATGGGATCTCGACGAGGCAACAGAATTCCTGGTGGTGGCGGCCACATTGCTTGATCTCAAGGCCGCGCGACTCCTGCCCTCGGGTGAAGTGGAGGACGAGGAGGATCTCGCGCTCCTCGAGGCACGAGATGTTCTCTTCGCCCGTCTGCTCCAGTACCGGGCCTATCGGGACGTCTCAGCGGTGCTCGCCGAGATGCTCACCAGCGGTGCTCGCCGCCACCCACGCGAGGTTGGCCTCGATCCGAGTTTTGCCCAGTTGTTGCCCGAGGTTCTGATCGGACTCGGCCCCGACGAGTTCGCTGCGCTTGCGGGGCGGGCGTTGGCACCCAAACCTGTGCCAACCGTCTCGATCTCCCACGTGCACGCACCCCGCGTCAGTGTGCGAGAGCAGGCGGCAATACTCGTCGATCGACTGCGCCGGCATCCGTCGTCGACCTTTCGCAGCCTCACGAACGATTGTGAGACCACGCTGCTGATCGTCGCGAGATTCCTCGCCCTTCTCGAGCTTTACCGGGAGGGTTCGGTGGCCTTTGACCAGCTCACCCCGTTGGGGGAGTTGCACGTGCGCTGGACGGGGTCGAACCAGGGCGACATCGCCCTGCAGTCGGAAGAATACGAAGGAGCGCCCGAGCCCGAGGCTGGCGACGCGTTGCTGGCTGAATCCGTCACCGACGAAACCCTGCGCGCCGCCCTGGCCGCCTCGGGATTCGGCAATCACAGGCGCGACGGCTCCAACGAATCCGCCCTCGAGTCACCACACAGCCCGATACCCCCGAGCCGCAGCAGCACCCAGGAGCCCGTGTGAGCCCGCAGGAGAACGACAACCCGCCAGAAGACCTCGTCCACGGTCTCGCTGACCCTGAGGGCCCCTCAGCAGCCTCAGAGGCCCCCCAGGGGCCCTCTGAGGGCTCAACAGGCTGGCAGGCTGATCTCGTCAGCGGGATTGAGGTCTCCGAGCAGGACGGCACGTCTGAGGACGACATCCTCGAGGCCACCCTCGGAGCCCCCACCCTGGGTGCGGCACTCGAGGCCATTCTCTTAGTCACGGACCTGCCGATCGACGCAGCGACACTGGCCTCGCTGGTGCGGCGTCCGTCGGGTGAGGTTGACGCACAACTGACTATTTTGGCGGCCGATTACACCTCTGCTGGAAGAGGTTTCGAGCTTCGCGAAGTGTCTGGCGGGTGGCGCTTTTACACCCGCGCAGAGTGCGCCGAGGTTGTGGAGAGGTACGTACGCGATGGCCAGCAGGCTCGCCTGACCCAAGCCGCGCTGGAGACGCTCGCCGTGGTGGCCTACCGCCAGCCGGTGAGTCGTGCGCGAATCTCCGCCGTGCGAGGGGTCAATGTCGACGGAGTCGTCCGCACCCTCACCAGCAGAGGGCTGGTTGCAGAGGCTGGTCACGACCAGAGCACCGGGGCGATCCTCTACCGCACGACCGAACTGTTCCTGGAGCGGCTCGGGCTACGAAGCCTGGAGGAGTTGCCACCCGTGGCAGACTACCTCCCAGATATCGAGTTGCTGGATGAATTCATCGAGCAAACATCAAGTTGAGGTTGAGACAACAATGAGCACCAAAGATGATGTTGAGGGTATTCGATTGCAGAAGGTTCTCGCTGCTGCGGGAATCGGCAGTAGGCGCGCCTGCGAGCAGATGATCGACGAAGGCCGTGTCGAGGTCGACGGCCGGATCGTGCTTGAGCAAGGCCTGCGGGTCGATCCGCGGACAGCGGCCATCAAGGTTGATGGGATGAGGATTCCCACCGCGCCGGGACATGTGGTTCTGGCGCTGAACAAGCCGCGAGGTGTGCAGTCGACCATGACCGACGATCGCGGTCGCCCCTGCGTGGGCGACTACCTTCGCGGCCGTAAGGAACGGCTCTTTCACGTTGGTCGCCTCGACGCTGAGACCGAGGGACTACTGCTGTTCACCAATGATGGCGACCTGGCTCAGCGCCTGGCCCACCCTTCACATGGGGTGACCAAGTCCTACCTTGCACAGGTCAAGGGGACGATCCCCAGGGACCTGGGGCGCAGGTTGCGCGAAGGTGTCGAACTCGCCGACGGCATCGTGAGGGTTGATCAGTTCAAAATTGTGACGTCCGCACCGGGTCGTGCGCTGGTCGAGGTGGTGCTACATGAGGGTCGTAACCACATCGTCCGCCGGCTACTCGCCGAGGTGGGGCACCCCGTGGAGGGGTTGGTCCGGGTGAAGGTCGGCCCCATCGGGTTGGGAGACCTCAGATCTGGCAAGGTTCGCACCTTGTCTATCGTCGAGGTCGGGGAGCTGTACGCGGCAGTCGACATGTGAACCGTCGCACCCCCGGTATCGCCGCCCTTGTAGGGCACGAGACGCTCCCGTTGAGACGCCAGATGGTGCGCTGTTGCGACGAGTCGCGCCTCCACAGTGTGAGGCGAGTTGGCGGTTTACCGCCTGATGGTTATGTCGACTTACTGGTTCACGGACAGTACTTGTTGTCTATTCAGTGGCGCATCATTGACCTAGTGCTCTGTCCCTATATCGATTCTATCGCCATCTCGTGTACCGAAGTATGGTCATGTCGATATTTATAAAGATCTTGGCCACGTGCACAGCGCGAACTCCAGCGATATACATGCAGGTCAACGAGCTGTGATGATTGATTAAGCGACATAGGGCACCGCAGGCCCGTCAAGATTGCGTAACGCAGGCCAAGCGCGCCCCGCGGCAGTCGCCAGCTGGATTTCGACCTGGCAACCACAACGACAACTCTATGACTCGTCATATCGACAAAATGAGAAATATGCATCACGTGCTAGAGGCAAGTTGGTTCAGAGGTAAATCGAGATACCAATGTATGGATACGCACTTAGATCGACGAGTCGATGTAACGATTGATAACCAGAGAGATCTGCCGATCTAAGAACTAAGTGGCATAGAGATCTACCGGCTCGTCGGTGAGTCGTCATGGTGCCAGATCGATGGATCGTTATCATGTTCAGGACTCAAGAGAGGTGCCTTCCGTGGCTCTGCGTGCGATCCGGGGTGCGACCCGACTATCTGCTGATGACCCGATCGAGATGTCTGCGGCCGTCGTCGAGCTGGTCCTGGCGATGTTGGAGCGCAATGGCATCGATCGCGATGCGCTGATCTCGGTGATCTTCACCTCAACGCCGGATCTTGTGTGCATGTTTCCCGCGGCAGCTGCCCGTGCCGTTGGCCTGGGGGATGTGCCGTTGATGTGCGCTCAGGAGATTGCAGTGCCCGGGGCGTTGAGTCGCGTCGTGAGAGTTCTCGCCCACGCCGAAATCGACAGGCCGCGAGCGGAGGTCTCTCACGTGTACCTGCGCGGGGCCGAGGTCCTACGGCAGGACCTCGCTCAGTGAACGAGTTGAGCCAGGCGCTGCCGGTGACATCGGTACTGATCATCGGCTCTGGTCTCATCGGGGCTTCAATCGGACTCGGATTGCGTCAGTGCGGTGTGGAGGTGCGTTTGGAGGATGTGAACCCCGATGCACTCGCTCTCGCACAGGATCGTGTATCCCGTACGGGAGGCACGGGTACCCCCCGGGAGCCTGTTGAGGGTGATCCTGACGTCGTCATCGTGGCAGTTCCGCCGGCAGCGAGTGCATCAGTCATTAGCAAGGCTTTGGGTACATACCTCAATGCGACTGTTAGTGACGTATGCAGCACGAAGACTCAACTTCAACGTGAAGTTGAGATCTCAGGCGCCGATATGACTAGATTTGTCCCTGGGCATCCGATGGCGGGACGTGAGGTGTCCGGCCCGGGCGCATCGAGCGCGGATCTGTTCGAAGGCCGGGTATGGGCCCTCACCCCATCGCCAGTGACGGACACGCGCCGAACCGCGCAGATGAGTTCCCTGGTGCAGCAGCTTGGCGCCTTGGTGGTGATGACCACGCCCATGGCGCACGATCGGGCCGTCGCCCTCACCTCACACACCCCCCAGGTGGTGGCGTCGATGGTAGCCGCCGGACTCGAGAGTCTGGGAGACGGCGATGTGCTGCTCTCGGGGCAGGGACTGCGCGATGTCACGCGCCTCGCGGCTTCTGATCCAGATTTGTGGACGGAGATTCTGGCCAGTAACGCTGAGCCGGTGGCCACGGCCCTCGACGGTCTCATCGAACGGTTGGCTCACGTGCGTGATGGGCTCCGAGCCGGACCCTCGGGCGCATCCGTGGTCCGGGCAGGCCTGGCCTCGGGGGTCTCAGGTCACCGGCGTGTGCCGGGAAAGCATGGCGCCGCGCCCGTGCCGTATGTCGTCGTCTCCGTGGCAGTCGCTGACCGACCAGGCGAACTCGGACGTCTCTTCGTCGACATCGCCGACACGGGGGTCAACCTCGAAGACGTACGGATCGAGCACGCGCTGGGAAGACCGACGGGACTCGTCGAACTCGACGTCGACCCCGCGTCCTCGGCGACACTCGAGGAAGGTTTGCGGAGCGCCGGATGGGAAGTACGGCGCTAGAAGGACATCGTCGCTTCCCACGGTGAGAGGCATCTAGATTTTGGTCGCTATGCAAACATGTCGATAAATGGAGTGATGATCGGCGTGAGTAAACATTGCTAGATCGATATATCGATAGAGCCATGTTGATACCACGCAATCACACCCTGTCGGCGATTCCCCAAGTGTCACAAACAGTTTTGAGCCCCACCGAGTTCACATAGGATCGCGCTAGTGGGGATGCACTAGATGAAGCCCCTACCGGTTCCGTCACCAGCCCGCAGATAGATGTACAGAAAGTCTTGACCATATGTCGACAACATCCACCGCGATCATTACCGTCGACGGTCCTTCGGGCTCAGGAAAATCCAGCGTCTCGCGCGCGGTGGCGCGCCAGTTCGGTCTTCACTATCTCGATACCGGCGCGATGTACCGCGCCCTCACCTGGGCCGCCCTCCGTCACGGCATCGACCTGACCGACGCGGACGCCATCGCGGCCACGGCCGACTCCGTCCAGCTTGCCTGGTCCACCGACCCGGACGAGTCCTGGATCCGGGTCGACGATGTAGACGTCTCCCGAGCAATACGTGAGCAACCGGTGACGTCCGCGGTCTCTACGGTCTCCGCGGAACCTCGCACACGGGCCGTTCTGGTGGCGCTGCAGCGGCGGGCTGTCAGCGACGCGCTTGCGCAGCAGCGCGGAATCGTCGTGGAGGGTCGAGATATCGGCTCGGTCGTTCTGCCGGAGGCCGATCTCAAGGTCTGGCTGGTCGCCGACCCGGAGGTGCGAGCCGCGCGCCGGGCCGCCGAAGATGTGGCGGAAGGTCGAGCCGATGCCGGCCCGGGCGCCGTGCCCCCTTCTGGTGCAAGCACCAGCACCAGCACCAGCATCAGCACCCGCACCAGCACCGGTACTGCGCCTGCTGCGGGGATGGCCGGTTCGGCAGCCCCCTCGGTGGCCGCGGACCTCGCCCGTCGCGATGCTGCCGACGCAGGCCGGACTGCTTCGCCAGCCATGAGGGCCCACGACGCCGTGATCGTGGATGCCACGGAACTAACCCTTGCTGAGGTAGTTGCGAAGGTCGTGGCCTTGGTGCGCGAGCGGGTTGGCCCGTGAGCGACATCGTCACTGGTGCACGCATCGCGGGTTCTGGTTACCTGCTTGGCCTGAAAGTGTCGGATCATGTAGGTGAGGCGCGGCGCGGCGCGGAGGCTCAAGCCCCCGCCACCTCGACCGACCATCCCCACCAGCACCGGAGCACCCCGTGAGCAGCCACGACCCCCATGTCGACCCGTCGCTCGTCGACACCGACCTCGGCTATGACGACGACGACACCGCATGGGACTCCGATGAGGTCATCGAGGTCGATGATCTCGACGGCGAAGGCCAGGGCCCGGATCTCGGCGAGCTCGTCGACGGCGAGGACTTCGACGCGCGCGCTCTGGCCGCGCTCGGGTTCGACATCGACGACCTTGAGGTGTTCGACGACGAAGACGACGTGATGTTGCCGGTCGTCGCAATCGTCGGACGACCCAATGTTGGCAAGTCCACTCTGGTGAACCGCATCCTCGGACACCGAGAGGCCGTAGTGGAGGACGTCCCCGGGGTTACTCGTGACCGCGTGACCTACCCGGGGGAGTGGGCCGGTCATCGCTTCCTCATGGTCGACACCGGTGGCTGGGAGCGTGAGGCGAAGGGCATGGCGGCCCAGGTCACCGCTCAGGCCGAGCGAGCGATGTTCGAGGCCGACGTCATCATGTTCGTGCTGGACGCGATGGTCGGCGCAACCGACGCTGACGAGGATGTCGTCAAGGTCCTCCGTCGCACCAACAAGCCGGTGATCCTGGTTGCCAACAAGGTGGACGACAGCCGTGGCGACGCGGATGCGGCGAACCTCTGGTCGCTGGGCCTGGGCGAGCCGTACGCGGTGTCTTCACTCCATGGCCGCGGGTCGGGAGACATGCTCGATGCCGTGGTGGCCGCGCTCCCGGAGGTGGGCAGCCGTGCCTCAGCCCCGCGGGGACCGCGCCGAGTGGCGCTCGTCGGCAAGCCCAACGTGGGCAAGTCGAGCCTGTTGAACAAGCTCGCGGGTGAGAGCCGCGTCGTCGTCGACTCAGTGGCGGGCACGACGGTAGACCCGGTCGATGAGCTCGTCGAAATCGCAGGCACCACATGGCGTTTCGTCGACACCGCGGGAATTCGTCGCCGAGTGCTCGAGTCCAGCGGTCACGAGTACTACGCCTCATTGCGTACCAAGGGAGCTCTCGACAAGGCCGAGGTAGCGGTGGTCCTGCTGGAGGCTCACGAACCGCTGGCCGAGCAGGACCTTCGGATTCTTCAGATGGTCATCGACGGTGGTCGCTCACTCGTACTCGCTTTCAACAAGTGGGACTTGATCGATGATGAGCGCCGGAAGTACCTCGAACGAGAGATCGAACGCGATCTCAACTTCGTGCAATGGGCTCCTCGCGTGAATGTCAGCGCCCGAACGGGTCGACACATGGAGAAGTTCGTGCCTGCGCTCGAGGCTGCGCTGAAGGGCTGGGAGACCCGCATCTCCACCGCGAAGTTGAATGCCTTCCTCGCGACCCTGGCGGCTGCTCACCCTCACCCCGTCCGAGGTGGCAAGCAGCCGCGCATCCTCTTCGGCACACAGGCGACGACGAAGCCGCCCACCTTCGTGCTGTTCACGACGGGATTCCTCGAAGCGGGGTATCGCCGGTTCATCGAGCGCCGATTGCGCGAGGAGTTCGGGTTCGAGGGCACTCCGATACGGGTAAATCTGCGGGTTCGCACCAAGCGTCCGCGCCGCTGACCCACCCGTGTCGGCGTCGTCGCAACAGTGGGGTAATCTTCGCAGGGCCGATGAGCGGACATCCGCGTTTCGGTAGCAAGAATCGGGCTGTAGCGCAGCTTGGTAGCGCACCTGACTGGGGGTCAGGGGGTCGCAGGTTCAAATCCTGTCAGCCCGACAGAGAAGTGCCCTACTGCCGCAGGACAATGCGGCAGTAGGGCATTGTCGTATTCGCGCTCGTTCGCTGTGCGTGCTCTGACGGGTCGCTGAATTGCGCAATGGGCTTGGGTGCGTAGTCTCGAGTTGACGGCCCTGCCCACTGCCCCCCGCAGGAGCGGCGGGGTCGTCACGCCGCAGCGGCTCGGCGGGCTCTCAGCGAGAAGCCTGCGGAACCGACACATCAGCTGTCGGCGAGAGATCGCGATGCGCGACCCCGTGGCGAGTTGGGCTATGTGCGTGAGAGGGCCACTCCGTCGAGCTGGACCAGTTTGCCCGTGTCACTGACGACGCGCAGAACCAGCGTTCCGGTGCGATAAGTGAAGGCAGGGACGGTGAGCGTCTGCTGGTAAAGGGTTGTGGGCGACTGCAGGTCGATCGTGGCGGTCAGTGCGCCGTTGACGTAAACGCCCAGTGCGCCGCAGGTGCTGCAGGTGGTGGCGACGATCCCGACACGTGCGAGTTGAACACCACCGAGCGTCCAGGTTGCACCCTTGAGGGTCGTGCGTGTGATGGTGCCGCCGTAGTAGAGAGGCGACCCCGCCTTCGTCCAGCCGCTGGAGAGGGAAGTCGCGGCGCGATCGTCGAGAGCCGAGGTGACACAACGGGCGCGCGACCACAACCCGATCTGCCCGGCGCGGTTGTGTGCTCGAACCTGGAAGCAATAGTCGTCGCCTGGCGCCAGTGGCGCACTGATGCGCGTTGAGGTGAGTCCCTGAAGCGAGAGGGGATAGATCCACGGCGCGTACCCCGACCAGTAATGCGACTGCTCGAAGCGAACGTCATAGGTGGTCACTGCACTTGACGCGATGGGCGCGACCCAGCTCACCGACGCGGCCCGCGTCGCAACGATCGGTGAGGACGGTGCCACGAGGGCGACCACCGGGGGAGCGCTGGCCAGGTGGCTCCACGGGCCAGACAGGCCCGCGTTGTCGAGGGCGGACTGGTCGATGGCTGTGCTGGGGGTGACGGCTGCCACGGCAACGGCGGCAACTGCGACGGGCCGTGCCACGCCGCCGAGCACCTCGTAGGTGGCGCCGCTCGACACGCTGGTGAGCATTGTGCCGTCCGCGGGAAGAGCGGCGAGGTGATCGGTGTGGTCGAACTCCCAGCCCGATGTCGTGACGACGTGGCTCGTGGCCCACGTGGGCAGAGTCGTGGTAGCGGATGCGGGCACATGGATGGGTGCGCCGCCAGCAGTGACGTAGCAGTTGGAGTCGGTCACATCACAAATAAATGCGCCATCGGCAGGCCGTCGACTCAAGTGCGCGTAGTTGATGAATTCCCAGGCGGAGGTGGTGACCCGCTTCGCCGTAGACCACCCAGGCACGGTGGGGGCGTCGAGAGGCGAGATCCGGAGCGGCGCGCCTCCGGCGGTCTCGTAGCACAGGGTGGTCGAGACGTCGCAGATGAAGGTGCCGTCCAGCGGCGTCTGTCTCAGGTGGGCGAGCGCGGTGAACTCGGCGCTGGACACGGTGGTGGCAGCGCTCGGTTTCCACCCCGGCACCGTCGCCGCCTCAGATGCGGGGACGTAGAGCGGCGCTCCGCCGGCGACCACGTAGCAGTGGGAGTCGGAGATCGAGCAGATGAACGTGCCGTCAGCCGGGTAGGCGCGCAGATGGTCAAGTCTGAGGAAGTCGTAGTGATCGAGCCCGATCACCGGGGCCACGCCCCAGCCCGGGAGTTTCGTCGCCTCATCGGCCGACACGAGGAGTGGCGCGCCACCTGCCATGCGGTAGACCGACTTGTCGAGGTTGTCGCTGATGTAGGTGCCGTTGCTCGGGTAGGCGCGCATCGTGGCGAACTGCTGGGTAGTGATCACACGCAGGGGCTGTACGCCTCCGTACGCTGACCAGGTGTAGATCCGCATCGGTGCACCACCCGCGACGCGGTAGACGGCGGTGGAGCCGGATACTTGAATGAACGCCCCCTCGGCGAGCGGGTCGCCGCGTCCGGCGAGGTCGTGGAGCCAGCCGTAAGGGGTCTGCGAGCCGAAGGGCTGCACCACCCAGGCATTGACCGCCAGCGTGCGCCAACCGTCGATTGTGTCGTTCTGCGAGAGCATGGTGATGTTGCCGTTGCCGTTGCCATCGATGGAGGTGCTCGCGACGACGGCGACATGGCCGTAGGGGTTGGTGCTGGCATTGAAGGAGATCACGTCACCCGGACGAGGGGGCTGCCCCACGGTGCCGTTCGAGATCTTGATCAGATTGCCGCCCTGGGCGGTGGTGTAGTTGGCGACCACCGCGTTGCCATTGGCGCCGTACGCGCTGACACCGTAGATCTGCGCCATGAACCGTTGGGCGAGCTCGACGCATTGCCATTCGGCCTCGCCCCATCCCGGCCTAGCCCACATGACGTTGGGCGACCCGTCTATCGCGGGCCGAGGACCGCACACTGGCACCCCGAGGTAGGAGGCGCCGAGCCGGTGGGCCCCCTCGCCCTTCCACCCCGCGGCTGTCGCTGTGGCATTCCAGTGGGTTGCGTCGCAGTCGCCTGACCACCAACTGGGGATCCCGACGGTCGCGCTGGCCGTATCCCTCGTGGGCCCGATCGTGACGAGGTCGAGCACCGCCAGAGCGACAACGAGCGAGGTGACCACGAGGAGTGTCAACGCCGCCCGCGCGCGGGCGGCGCTTCGACGTTCGGGGTCCCACCTCGCCCTTCGGGCCACGTGATCACTCCTCGATCAGGGCCCGCGGGCTCGTGTGGCGGCTTACACCTACTCGTATCTCCTCGGAAGGTATCCCGGAACCCTTGAGCACTTGTGGAGGTCAGCCTTGTGTGACCTGGCATGTCCGGCTGGGTGTACTGCTCCGACTCGTCACACGCGTGGGTCAGGTGAGCACGGCCAAGACCACGTCTCGTGCGTAGTCTGCCCTGTGTCAGCCATGTGACCAGGAGATCCGATGACCCCGTTGATCGCATCCACCATCGAGCAATGCGATGCCGCGGTCGACGCCGCGCGGTCAGGTGCGGCGTCGTGGGCGACCCTGCCACTCGGTGAGCGGATCGACCTTCTCGAGCAACTGCTTCCGAGGATCATGGCCGAGGCCGAAGAGATGGTGGCCCATACGCAGCGGTGCAAGGGCATCGAGCGCGGCGGGGCCTGGGGCTCGGAGGACTGGCTCTCGGGGCCGTGGGCGTTCATGCAGGGGGTCGCGGGCCTACTCACCACGCTGCGACGCGTACACAAGGGCGCGCCTCCTCTCTCGCCGTCTAAGGCGACCCAGAATTCCTCTGGTCGGACGGTCGTGGAGGTGTTTCCAGCCACCCGCATGGATTCTTTGCTGCTCAACGGTTATCGGGCGGAGGTGGTGATGAGTCCCGGAATTAGCGCCGCCGATGCGCTGGGGTCGGCGGCGGCTGTCTACCGCGGACGAGGTTTCGCCAAACCCGGCGTGGAATTGGTGCTCGGCGCGGGGAACGTCGGAGCCATCGCGGTGCTCGACATTCTCTACTCGCTCTATGCCAAGGGCTCGGTCGTCGTGGTCAAGATGAGTCCGGTCAACGATTACCTCTCGGCGTATCTCGAGCGCATCTTCGGGGAGTTCATCACGCGGGGCTGGTTGCGCTTCGTGCATGGGGGAGCCGACATTGGCCAGTACCTCGCGCATCACCCGGATATCGATTCGGTGCACATCACCGGCTCCTCGCTCACGTTCGATTCACTCGTGTGGGGATCGGGGCCCGACGCAGCCGAACGTAAGAAGTCGCACACCCCCCTTCTCACAAAGCCGATCACGAGTGAGCTCGGCGGGATCTCGCCCATCATCGTCGCCCCCGGTGAGTGGGATGACGCTGATCTGCAGTTCCAGGCTGAGCAGATCGTCACGAGCAAGCTCAACAATGCTGGCCACAATTGCATCGCCACACAGTTGGTGATCCTTCCCGAGTCGTGGGCACAGGCTGACGCCCTGCTCGATCGGATCCGCGCCGTCGTTGAGTCACTTCCTGCGCGACCGTCCTACTACCACGGCTCCCAGGACAGGATGAGTGCAGCCGTTGCGGGGCACTCCGCCGTTGAGCCGTTGGGAGCGAAGGCTCTCTGCTCGCTGGTGACGGACGTCGATCCCCACGGCGCGCAGAGCCTGATCACCGCGGAGGTCTTCGCGGGAGTGCTGGGGGTCGTGCGGCTCCCGGGTGCCACGACCGCGGAGTTCCTCGCGAATGCTGTCGCGTTCGCCAACGACGTCCTCCCAGGCACGCTGGGCGCATCGATCTTTGTCGATCCCGCAACTGCCACGCGGGAACGAGCGGCGGTTGAGAAGGCGGTGGCCGACCTGCGCTACGGCAGCGTGGGTGTCAACGTCTGGAGTGCTCTGTCGTTCCTCCTGGCCTATACGCCATGGGGTGCGTTCCCGGGCAACTCCGCCGGGGATATCGGAAGTGGCATCGGCTTCGTCCATAACGCGTTCCTGCTGGAGGGAATCGAGAAGTCCGTCGTGACCATGCCGTTCCGTCCGATGCACCGCGCTGCGTTCAGGGGCCACCTGCATCTCTCACCGAAGTCGCCGTTCTTCGTGACGAACAAGACCGGCGAGATCACCGCGCGTCGCCTCACCGCCTACCTGGCTTCGGGCAAAATCAGCGCACTCGTTGGGATCTTCGCCTCGGCATTGCGAGGGTGAGCGCTCGCTCGCTGATTACGCGCGCCCTGAGTACTGACCGTCGGCACGACCCGAGGCCAGTGGAGACGGGGATCTTCTAGGTCAGTCGTCCGCGGTGACGATCACGCGCAGCGGACTCCCCAGGATTCGCCCGATCGACTGTGACAACGCCTCGGCGAACTGTGGACGTCGCGCGCGTTCGAAACCATGGCCGCCCGCGAGTTTGGTCGCGTCTGAGAAGTCGAGGGTCACGGTGTGCGAGTCGACCGCGGCGAGGCGGCCGTCGAACAGGGCCATCCAGGCGGTGCGATTCGTCGACTCAAGATCGTCGAGGATGTCATTCCATCGCGTCTTGAGCCCAGCCAGGTCGATCTCGTGCGCCTCGTCCATACCCGAACGCTAGCGAGTGGCCACGGAGGCGACATCAGCGCAGGCGCGGGCCGGTGCCCGGGTTCGCCAATGTGCGCCTGACATGTGTAGCCCTCGGCTAGCGTGACGATCATGAAGCGGGGCGTCCTCATCGCGTTCGGCGCGGTCTGGATCCTGTGCGGAACGCTCCTGGTGGCGGCAGGTGTCGTGCTCGCGTCGGTGCTCGGACCCGCGAGCACGATCTCGACGCCGGTGACACGCCTCGTGGGTACCGGTGTTGCGCTCATTGTCGACAACCTTGTGATCGATGTCAGCAGCGTCCCGTTGCCGGCAAGGCTGGGCTCGCTCACCCTGCGGGTCGCGGCTCCCGATGGCCGTCCGATGTTTGCCGGTTCGGCCCGCACGACTGACGTCGATGCCTATCTCTCGGGTGCCCCGTATGACGCCGTGGCACACCTGTCGACAGGCGGTGGCTCACAGACAAGATCAGTTCCCGGAACGCGGCGGCCACCTGTGGGCGGCGCTGTGAAGTTCTGGTCCTATCAGGGGACGGGTGATCCAGCAGTCCTGGCGGCACGCCTCGAGCCCGGTTCGACGCTGGTCATCATGAACGCGGATGCTGCGGTTGGTGTCACCGCGGACGTTGCAGTCACCTTGACGATCCCGGGCGCATGGGCCGCTCCCTGGGCATGTGGGGGTTCGGGCTTAGCGCTCCTGGCGGTGGGGGCTCTGACGCTCTGGAGGGCATCGAGTGTGCAGCGATCCGACGTGGGCTCCCATGAACTCCTCCCGACAGCGAGCGGACGGGGGCTCCGGCGGAGGACGCGCACATGATCGGGCGTGCGCGCAAGAGTTGAATCCCGCGAGGGGACGGTTATGGTCGCACTGTGGACGTCCAGGAGACCGAGGTGCAGACCGATCGCATCGTGACTATCCCGAATGCGCTGTCATTCCTGAGACTCCTCGGAGTGCCGCTGTTCTTGTGGCTCGTCTTGGGTCCTCACGCGGACGGCTGGGCCGTGGCGCTCCTGATAGTGAGCGGCGCCACCGACTGGCTCGACGGCAAGATTGCCCGCGCAACGGGGCAAATCAGCAGGCTGGGCCAACTACTCGACCCCCTGGCAGACCGCCTGTACATCGCTGCGACCCTGGTTGGTCTTGCACTACGAGGGCTCGTCCCGTGGTGGCTAGTGGTGTTGCTGCTCGCGCGAGACCTAGTGCTCGCAGTGTTCCTCGCCGCCCTGAAGCGCCGTGGTGTCACCGGACTCCCCGTCCACTTCTTGGGCAAGGCAGCCACCTTCAATCTCCTCTTCGCCTTCCCGCTCATCCTTCTGGGAGCCGACGCGCTGGGGGTGGCGTTCAGTTGGGCCGATGTGGCCCGCGACCTCGGCTGGGCCTTCACTCTGTGGGGCACGGCGCTTTACTGGTGGGCTGGATTGCTCTACATCGAGCAGGCACGCCGATTCCTGCGGGCACCTCGACTGTGAGGTGCGTCGGCAGATTCGACTCGATGGGGACCGATCACTGATGGCCACCAGTTCTGGCGACCGTGCCGCGTCGATGGCGCTCTTGCGTGACCTGCTGCGCGACGATGCGGCGCTCGACTACGTCGAGGCGACGCGTGTTCGTCGCCTTCGTGACCAGGGTTCGGTTGGTCGACATGGCCCGACGTGGTTACTCGCCGCCACATGTGTTCTGGTGGCGGGGATCCTCGCGATCGGGCTCGTTCAGCGCAGGGCCGATGAGCCGCAGGCGACCCAGTCCCGAGACGCACTGGCTGCCCGCGCCGCGTTGGCCCAGCAGAACGTCGACCTGCTCGAGAGTGAGGTCGCTAGCGCGCGCGTTGCACTGTCCGCACTGGGCCAGAGGCTGCTCGCCGAGTCCGACATCGGTCAGGAGTTGACGAGCAGTATCGAGTCGCTCTCGGCCATCGCCGGGTATTCCGCCATCGCCGGGCCAGGGGTCGTCGTGGTGCTCGACGATGCGAAGGGCATCGACCGCAATGATCTCGCCTCGCCAGGTCGTGTGATGGATCGCGATGTACAGACCGTCGTGAACGGCCTGTGGCAAGCAGGTGCCGAGGCCGTCACGATCAATGGTCGACGCCTCACCGCCACCAGTGCGATACGCGCGGCCGGCGCGGCCATCCTCGTGGACTTCAAGCCGGTGCTGGCGCCGTATCGCATCGAGGCCATCGGCGATCCCAATTCGTTGGCTAGCGCGTATGCGAGCACTCGTTCTGCGGCGGATCTCTCCGCGCTCGCAGAGGCATATGGACTGCGCGTGACTACCGAAACGGTCAGCACGCTCACACTCGGTGTCGCCACTTCCGGGCTGCCGACAATCGCCGAGGCGCAGCACCCGGTGGGCGCTAACCTGACACCGTCGTTGAGAAGTCCAGGAGGCACGTCGTGATTGCAGTGATCGGGCTGATCGTGGGCATCGCCCTCGGGATCTTCCTGCAGCCAGCCGTGCCGCTTTGGCTTGAGCCCTATCTGCCGATCGCGGTGGTGGCGGCGCTCGATGCCGTCTTCGGCGCGGGCAGGGCGATTCTCGACGGCGTCTTCGACGATCACGTCTTCGTTATCTCTTTCCTGTCCAACGTCCTGATCGCATCGTTGCTGGTATTCCTCGGCGACCAGCTCGGTGTCGGGGCGCAGATCTCCACCGGCGTGGTCGTGGTCCTGGCGATGCGAATCTTCGCGAACAGTGCGGCCATCCGCCGCCACCTGTTCAAGGCGTGACCATGGCCGAAGACTCCCCATCGGGTGATGCGGTGAGCGCTGATCCCGTGATCCCCGATCTCGCGGCGAGACGTGGTCACCTGCGCCAGGCACTGGCTCTCCGAGCCACTCGGCGGCAGGCGATCATCGGGATCCTCTTCGTGCTGCTGGGGTTCGCGGCGATGGCTGCCACCCGCGCGGTGGGAGGTAGCGCATTGCTGGCCACCGCACGCCCCGACGAGGTGGTGCGCGTGCTCGACGACCTCACCGAGCGTCAGGCGCGGCTGGAGATCGAGCAGCGCGCTCTCGTGGTCGAGCGGGACCGTCTGCTCTCCGGCAGCGAGGAACAGCGACTTGCCGCGTCGCGCGCACGTGTTGACGCTTTGGCCATCCTCGCCGGGACCGTGCCAGCTACGGGACCGGGCATCTCCCTGACCATCGCGGACCCCAACGGAGCCATCGACTACTCCGTCATCCTCTCCACGATCCAGGAACTGCGTGACGCGGGCGCGGAGGCGATCTCCATGGGCCCTGTTCGCGTGGTGGCATCGAGCTGGTTCGACGACGTGCCGGACGGCATCGGCATCGTGGTGTCGGGTAGAACTCTGCTGCCGCCCTATCGAATTCTCGCGATCGGTGATGCCGCGACCTTGGCCACGGCCATGGCCATCCCCGGCGGCGTCTCGGACATCGTGCGCGCGGCGGGGGCGAGGATCTCGATCTCTCCGCAGGCGGTGGTTGTGGTGTCCGCGTTGCAGCCCCTCGTCGCGCCTCAGTACGCTCAACCAGCGGCGAGCCCTGGGGCTCCGTGACCTACTCCGAGAAGGGCACCACCCCATGTCCGGTCAGACACCCGAGCACCTTCGCTACACCCGTGAGCACGAATGGGTTGAGATCACGGCCGAGGGCAGGGCGCGCTTCGGGATCACCGACCACGCCCAGGATGCCTTGGGCGACATCGTCTTCGTGACGCTTCCGAACGTTGGAGCACAGGTCGTCGCGGGGCAGCCATGTGGAGAGGTCGAGTCGACCAAGAGCGTGTCCGACATCTACGCACCCGTCACCGGAACGATCACGTCGCGCAATAACGCCGCCGAGACCAGCCCCGAGACCTTGAACTCTGATCCCTATGGTGATGGGTGGCTCGCGGAGATCGATATCTCGGACGTGGCCACGATCGACCTACTCCTTGACGCCTCGGGCTATCTCGCATCCCTCGAAGGCTGAGCCAGCCCGCGTCCCATGAACCGGGCTCGGGACGGGATACAGCATGACTCTCTGGTAGAGGTCGAGGGTTCTCGCATTGACCGAAACCGGACCGATCCGTAGGGTCGAGCCCTACCCTCGACGCTGGGTCGAGGGCAAGCCGCGAGGAGGCCAGATGGGTCGCCAGTGTCCTCAGTGCGGTCACCTGTCCGACGAGCAGGACCACTTCTGCGGTGCCTGCGGGGCAGAGTTGTCAGCCGTGGAGCACCCGGTGCACCAGACCGGCGTTCTGGGCTTGCGGGCCCCGTCCGAGGGCGACTCAGCGCCTATGCCCACCGTCGATTCCACCAGTGTCGGGGGACTGGGCAAGGGTGAGGCCGTCCTGGTCGTCCTTCGCGGCCCTCAGCAGGGAATGCGTTTCGATCTCGACCCCAGCGCGGGCCTGATCGTCGTCGGACGTTCCCCGGAGTGTGGGCTCTTTCTTGACGACGTCACCGTCTCGCGCCGGCACGCCGAACTGCACTCGGTGGAGTCCGGCTGGGAACTCCACGACTCCGGCAGCCTCAACGGCAGCTACGTGAACCGCGAGCGCATCGACCGCACCACGCTCACGGGTGGCGACGAGGTGCAGATTGGCAAGTACCGCTTCGTCTATCTCGAGGCCGCGGGCAACTCGGCAGCAGGAACTCATCCCGGGGGAGAATCATGACCGCCTTGGCATCGCGCGGATTGATGGGCATCGGTGACGTTCTCGCGCTCCTGCGACCGGACTTCCCCGATGTGACGATCTCCAAGTTGCGTTTCCTCGAATCCGAGGGGTTGGTACAGCCTCAGCGCACTTCGAGTGGCTACCGCAAGTTCAGCCATGTCGACCTCGAGCGCCTGCGTTACGTCTTGTCCTGCCAGCGTGATCGCTACCTGCCGTTGAAGGTGATTCGCGACCACCTCGAGGCCATCGACCGTGGTCTCGAGCCGCCGGCCGGGGGCGAAGGTCCCCGCGTCCCGCGGGCCTTGGTCTCCACCGATGGAATGCCCTCGTCAGATTCCTTCAGGCCCAGCGCCGCGGAGGTTCGGCTCTCGCGTCATGAGCTCCTCGAAGGTAGTTCGCTCGACGACTCACTGCTCACCGAGCTCGAGGGCTACGGCATTATCACCAAGCGCGGCACTCACTACGACGGCGAGGCTCTTGCCATCGCCAGCACGGTGGGTGAGATGGCGGCATTCGGTATCGAGCCCAGGCACCTGCGCACGTTCAAGGTCGCGGCTGATCGAGAGGTCGGACTCGTCGAGCAGGTGGTCACCCCGCTTCTGCGCCAGCGTGATCCCGAGGGCCAACAGCGGGCCGACGACGCGATTCGCCAGTTGGCAGCGCTGTCGGTCAGGCTGCACTCCTCGCTCGTCAAAGCCGGGCTGGCCAACGATCTGCGGCGCTAGACCGACAGTCATTTTCGACCGTCGGGTCGCGTAGCGCGCTCACGAGACTAGGCTGGTTCCATGCACCAGATGGACGTCGTGGGAGTCCGCGTCGAGATGCCATCCAATCAGCCGATTGTGCTGCTCCGCGAGATCGATGGAGAGCGCTATTTGCCGATCTGGATCGGGGCCGTCGAGGCGACGGCGATCGCTTTCGCCCAGCAGGGGGTGGTGCCGGCGAGGCCGCTGACCCATGATCTCCTGCGCGACATTCTGGTCGCGCTCGGGCACCGTCTGACGGAGGTACGTATCACTGACCTCGTCGATGGTGTGTTCTTCGCAGTTCTTGCCTTCGAGGGCGGTGTCGAGGTGAGTGCTCGCCCCTCGGACGCTATTGCCCTTGCACTTCGCACGGGGACCGCTATCCACGCTGCCGATAGTGTGCTCGACCAAGCCGGTATTGCCGTCCCTGATGAGCAGGAGGACGAGGTCGAGAAGTTCCGCGAGTTCCTCGACCAGATCTCGCCGGATGACTTCCTCGGTGGTACGAGCGCCCCTGAGTCGGAGTGATCAGCACCCCTCGCTGAGGGCCGCCGAATGCCCGATGCTCCGCAACTCTCGACCTCCACCTGAGACTAAGCCCGGGTTCGGGACGGGGTCGGCGTGTCGAGGTCCCCAGCGTTGACCGCGACCCCTGGGCGGCCTACGGTTCAAGTCGAACGTCGACGGTGTAACTCTCGCGGTGTGCTTCCCCCACCCGCGGCACCGAGGGCGGGTGCGGAGGTCTCCGGTGTCCGGTACGGACGAGGGTCGCGAGAGCGTGGATCCCACACATGCCAGTGCGCGTGTCGAGGCCGCCGACGAAGCTGGCAGACAGGGTCTGCTCTTCGGCGATGACGTGAGGTCACTCCCCGCGGACGTTGGATTCCGTGGCCCGGTCGCCTGTTCGGCGGCGGGTATCACCTACCGCCAGCTTGACTACTGGGCCCGCACAGGGCTCGTGCAGCCGACCGTGCGCGGCGCGGCCGGCTCGGGCAGCCAGCGTCTCTACGGCTTCCGCGACATCCTGGTGCTGAAGGTAATCAAGCGACTGCTCGATACGGGGGTGTCCTTGCAGAACATCCGCACGGCCGTTGAGCACCTGCGTGACAGCGGTGTCGACGATCTCGCCCAGGTGACCTTGATGAGTGATGGCGCCAGCGTCTATGAGTGCCGAAGCAAGGACGAGGTCATTGACCTCGTACAGGGCGGCCAGGGTGTCTTCGGCATCGCTGTCGGCAGAGTGTGGCGCGAGGTCGAGGGGAGCCTCGCCGAGCTCCCGAGCGAGCGTCTCGATGGCACGCCGACCACGCTGGCGACCGAGGGCGACGAGCTCGCCGCCCGCCGCGCCGCCCGCGCCACCGGCTGAACCTGGCATCACCGGGGCGGTAGGCTCCCCACACGCCGTTCATCCCGTGCGGGAGAGTTCCGTGGCAGCCAGCCACGGACGCCGAAGGAGCAACTCCCCGTCAATCTCTCAGGCATCCCGGACCGTACGGGCAGGCGTCTCTGGAAAGCGGGACCACTGGTCCCCGCCGACGGTGCAAGCCACGGTTTCGTGGTGAAGCTCTCAGGTGCGCGGACTCGCGCGGAAACAGTGGGGGATCGACGTCCGCGTGTCCGCGTGGCGACGGTCCACCTGTGTGCGCCTAGCGCGCCCACCTGCGAGAAAGCCTGCCGTGTCCGACATCCTCGAGCCCCGCCCCGTCGTCTCACTCCTCGATGACGATCTCCCGTTCGCAGACCGCCATATCGGCCCAGATCCCGATCACGTCGCCCGGATGCTGAGTGTGGTGGGCTACACCTCCCTCGAGTCCTTGGCCGAGGCGGCCGTGCCGGAGACGATCAGATGGACAGCAGGCCTCGATCTGCCGGCGGCAGAGTCGGAGGCCTCGGTGGCCGCCGACCTCCGGGCATTGGCGGCCCGCAACACCGTGGCACGTTCGATGATCGGCCTTGGCTACTACGACACGCACACCCCTGGGGTGATCCGCCGCAACGTGCTCGAGAGCCCGGCCTGGTACACCGCGTACACGCCCTACCAGCCCGAGATCAGCCAGGGCCGACTTGAGGCGCTGATCGGCTTCCAGACGATGGTCGAAGATCTCACCGCGCTTCCCATCGCGGGCGCGAGTCTGCTAGATGAGTCGACCGCCGCCGCGGAGGCCATGACCCTTGCGCGCCGCGCCGGCGCGTCTCCCTCGAATCGCTTCGTGGTCGATGCCGATACCCACCCGCAGACTCTTGCTGTTCTGGCGACGCGCGCGGAGCCGCTGGGCATCGAGATCGTGCTCGCAGACGTCACGGGCACCTTGCCCGATGGTGATTTCTTCGGATTGCTCTTGTCCTATCCCGGATCGTCGGGCGAGATCCGTGACATCGCCGCGCACATCGCGACCGCCCACGAGCGCGGGGCCATCGTTGCCGTGGCCACCGACCTGCTCGCGCTGACACTCCTGACCCCGCCCGGGGAGCTCGGAGCCGATGTCGCAATTGGCACGGCCCAGCGTTTTGGCGTCCCGTTCGGGTTCGGCGGTCCCCACGCTGGATTCATGTCGGTGCGGGCCGGCCTCGAGCGGTCACTGCCGGGCAGGCTGGTGGGTGTGAGCGTGGATGTCGACGGCCACCTCGCCTACCGGCTCGCGCTGCAGACCCGTGAGCAGCACATCAGGCGTGAGAAGGCGACGAGCAATATCTGCACGGCGCAGGTTCTGCTCGCGGTCACCTCGCTGTTCTATGCCGCGTACCACGGACCCGACGGGCTGTCTCGGATCGCGGCGCGCACGCATCGTCACACCGTCGTGCTTGCCGTTGGGCTTGAGCGGCTAGGTGCAAAGGTGGTCACCTCGGTCTTCTTCGACACCGTTCACGTCCGCGTTCCCGGCCGTGCACACGCGATCGTGCGCGCGGCGGAGGATCGAGGAATCAACCTTCGCCTGGTCGACGCCGACACGGTGGGCCTGAGCTGTGATGAGACCACCACGCGTCGCGACCTCCTTGCGGTGTGGGCGGCCTTCGCCGAGGTGCTCGGTGCCGTGGCGCCGTCCCGAGCGGACGTCGACGACCTCGACGCCTCCGCGGCGGAAGTGCTCACTGTGTCGATGCGCCGCAGTTCGCCGTTCCTGACGCACCCCACCTTCCACGACCACCGCAGTGAGACCTCGATGCTGCGCTATCTTCGCCGGCTCTCGGACAAGGACGTCGCACTTGACCGTTCGATGATCCCGCTCGGCTCGTGCACCATGAAGCTCAACGCCACCACCGAGATGGAGCCGATCACCCAGCCTGGATGGGCGGGCATCCATCCGTTCGCACCTCTGCACCAGGTGAGCGGCTACCTCGAGTTGATCAGGTCGCTCGAGGCGTATCTCGTGGAGATCACCGGCTACGACGCGGTGTCGCTCCAGCCGAATGCGGGCAGCCAGGGCGAGTTCGCTGGGCTTCTCGCGATCCGTGGCTACCACCGTTCGCGCGGTGATCTCCGCCGTGAAGTCTGCCTGATCCCGAGCAGCGCCCACGGCACCAATGCCGCGAGTGCCGTGATGGCAGGTATGCGCGTCGTTGTGGTGGCCTGCACCGAACACGGAGACGTAGATCTCGACGACCTTCGCGCGAAGATCGCCGAACACGGGGATCGGTTGTCAACGTTGATGATTACCTATCCCTCGACGTTCGGGGTGTATGAGGAAACCGTCACCGAGATCTGCGCCCTCGTCCACGACGCGGGCGGGCAGGTCTACGTCGACGGAGCCAACCTCAACGCCCTGGTCGGGTTGGCCAAGCCCGGCAAGTTCGGGGCAGACGTCTCACACTTGAACCTGCACAAGACCTTCTGTATCCCGCACGGCGGCGGAGGTCCCGGTGTGGGTCCTGTGGGCGTGCGCGCCCACCTCGCACCATTCCTGCCGGGCCACCCGTTGCGTCCTGAGGCGGGGCCGACTGGTCGAGGGCACGTCGATGGTGGTGTCGGACCGGTCAGCGGCGCGCCCTGGGGGAGTGCGGGCATCCTGCCGATCCCGTGGGCCTACATCCGACTCATGGGTGGTGAAGGACTCACACGCGCCACCCAGACTGCCGTTCTCGCGGCGAACTACGTCGCGACCCGCCTCCACGACCACTACCCGGTGGTCTACACCGGTCGACACGATCTGGTGGCCCACGAGTGCATCGTTGATCTGCGCGAGATCACCAAGGCGACGGGGGTCACCGTCGACGATGTTGCCAAGCGCCTCGTCGACTACGGGTTCCACTCACCGACAATGTCATTCCCCGTGTCCGGCACGTTGATGATCGAGCCCACCGAGAGTGAGGACCTCGACGAGCTCGATCGATTCTGCGAGGCGATGATCGCGATCCGCGAGGAGATCCATCAGGTGGCCGCCGGGGTGTGGTCACCTGAGGATTCCCCGCTTCGCGGCGCCCCTCACACCGCTGCGTGCCTGCTCGGTGACTGGGACAAGCCCTACTCCCGCGAGCTCGCGGCATTCCCCGTCGCTTCATTGCGGAGCCTCAAATACTGGCCTCCGGTGCGGCGCATCGATGGGGCGTACGGCGACCGGAACCTGGTGTGTTCATGTCCTGATCCGGGTGCGTTCGCGGAGTAGTCCACCGACACGCGAATGTGGGCGCACCCGAAATCGGGCACGCCCACATCCCCCGCAGTCTTGATCAGACGGAGGCCATCGCCGCTGCTTGCTCGCCGAAGGTGCGCCCATGGGTGGCCGCGGCGGCGTGGGCCGTTGCGAGGAACTCCGCGGCGAGCGGCTTGAGGTCCGACATGGCAGGAACGATGTCGGCCAGGGTCAACTCGGCCTCGACGATGCGCAGGTCTAGGCCCCACACCTCACCAATCACGCGGGTGAGGTACGCCGTCGAGTGGTCCCAGCCGAACTTGGGGGTGCCCTCGCCGTAGGCGCCACCGCGGGCGATGACGAGAAGTCCGGAACGACCTGCGAGAGGTGTTTCGGAGCCGGCCCCGAAGCGTGGGTCGGCGATGACGAGGTCGATCCAGGTCTTCATGTGCTGGCTGATTCCCCAGTTGTACAGCGGGACGCCGAAAAGGTAGGAGTCGGCGGCGAGGAGTTCGTCGCCGAGTTGAGCCGAGAGGGCAACGGCATCACGCTGGGCTGCGGTCTGCTGATCAACCGGGGTCCATCCAGCGAACGCCGCGGTTGCCCAGGCGTCGGACGGCAGGGGAGCGACTCCGAGGTCACGGCGGATCACCTCACCGGTCGGGTGCTCGGCACGCCAGGCGGCCTCGGAGGTGTCGGCGACGGCGCGGCTGATGGAGCCCTCGAGGCGAATACTGGAGTCGAGGCGGAACAGGGTCATCGTTGTTCTCCTGGAGTAGTTGAAATCAATATCGTAGAATTTTCAACCACTGTACCATGCGGATGAGGTGGAATGACTGTCAGCCTGGGGTGCTGCAGCGGTACTCACCCACCCCGCATGGCGCGAGGGACCGTCCCGCATCAGGGAAGCAGACCTAGCGGCGGCGCGGGTGTGGGAGCAGGGCCGGTGTCGGGTGACGCCACGCCGTCCGGTTCATCGAGGACGGTGTCGTACCTCGCCGTGCGCCCTCCGCCCTGGCTCTTCGCTCGGTAGGCGGCCAGATCGGCTTGGCGGAGCGATTCCGCGCCGTCCATCCCCGGGGAGAGCACGACGAGTCCGATACTCACGGTGACGGTAGTCGTGGCGTGATCAACCGTGAGGGGCGCGAGAAGGAGGTGGTGGATCCTCTCGGCGACGACGTCGGCATCTGATGCGGAGCTGACACCGCTGAGTGCGAGGACGAACTCATCACCCCCGAGCCGAGCGACGATGTCGCCCTCGCGCAGGACGGTATTGAGTGAGTGCGCCACGTATCGCAGCACGTCATCCCCAGCAGCATGCCCGAAGAGATCGTTGACGGGCTTGAGCCGGTCGACATCGATGAACAGCACAGCGACGAGGGAGCCCGTGCGCGGCACCTGGGCGAGCAGGGCATCGAGCTGGGTGGAGAGTCCTCGACGGTTCAACAAGCCAGTGAGGCTGTCCCCGTTCGCCTGCGTGAGAAGATCGGACCAGTCACTTCGTGATTCGTGGACGTCCACGAAGTGTGACATGTAGCAGTCCGGGGCACCGTACTCATCCAGGATGAGCACGATCGAATGCGAGGCCCAGAACTCGGACCCGTCCGAGCGAACGAGAACCAGATCCTTGATCTGGGTCGAGCCGGGGCTGGTGTTGGCGTCGAAACGCATCGCCCAGTCTGTTGATGAATCGGCCGGCGAGAGGATGTCGGCCACCGTGAGCGCTGTCAGTGCTTCGCTGGTGTAGCCCAGCATCTGGCGTAGAGCAGGATTCGTCTCGATAAAGCGACGATCGAGCCCGACAAGCGCCATCCCCATGGGTGCCGCGTTCATGGCCCCTCGCAGCAGGTGCGCGTCGTGACGCACCTGTTGGTCGGCTCCCACCTGCTGGTGCACATTGCGCAGCGAGAGCACGCACTCGGCGAAAGATCGGGCTGTGAGGACGCGACGCCCGGTCATTGACCACCATGCATAGCCGCCTCCAGCATCTGTGAGCCGAATCGTGGTGGCGTCTTGGTGTCTGGACTCGTTCATCGTCCGGGCGATGAATTGAGTCATGAGCGGCCGGTCCGCAGGATGGACTCGCGCCTGCCATTCAGTGCCGATCAGCAGGTGTAGCTCACGGCCAAACGCGGCTGCGGCCGATTGTGAGGCGTAACTGATCCCGCCCATGGAGTCGAGACCGATCACCATGTCGAAGGAGTACTCGGCCAACAGTCGGAATCGCGACATGTCCGGCTCGAGCTCCTGGGGGGCGAGCGCATCATCATCTGCCGTCAACTCGCGCCAGGTCACCATGAGGTGGTCGCCGACGGGGAAGCAGCTCAGCCGGAAGGCAACGGACTCCCGTGAATCTCCGCTGCGGCTGAGCCTCTGCGCGGCCAAGACGGTGGGGCGACTACCCGCTGGCGTCCTGGCCCGAGTTGCAGTTCGGTGGTGGGGGGAGGGTTCGTGATGCCGACGTCTTCGCTTTGCAGGGGGGGGGGGGGGGGGGGGGGGGGGGGGGGGGGGGGGGGGGGGGGGGGGGGGGGGGGGGGGGGGGGGGGGGGGGGGGGGGGGGGGGGG
>WLRQ01000020.1 GCA_009697815.1 Actinomycetota bacterium | reverse complement strand
GGAGGTGGCGGACCGATCACGTCGTACGCGGTTCTCGTCGCTGCGCCGGGAGTCTCGCGATCGTGTGCGGCACCAGCGACAGCCCCCATGTGCACGATCGAGGGTCTTGACGTGGCTACGGCCTACTCGATCTCCGCGCGGGCGATGAATCCCTCGTCGGATTCGGCATGGTCGGACCCGATATCGGTCGACACCACACCGTGACGCCACACACCCGCATGAACCGGGATTTCGGGCGGTGATCGCAGGCTAGGTGAGTCCTGACCACTGTGACATCGGCGTGGCACTACTCGTCTTTCGTCCCAGGGTCGGGCGGGCACTGGCATAGTCGGTCTTCGCATCAACGGGGGGAATCTGATGACCAGTGCGAATGTCCTGGACGTGCTCTACGTCGAGGATGACCCAGCCCTACGCGGCATCCTGCGGGCAATTCTCGAAATGTCGCCGCAGTTGCGCGTTGCTGCGGCTGTGGGCTCATCCGTCGAGGCGCTCGCGTGGGCGGCGGACAACGTGGTCGACGTCGCCCTGCTCGACCTCGCGCTCGGTGCCGACGACGTGACCGGTGTCGAACTCGGCCACCGCTTGCGGGAGATGCAGCCGCGAGCTGGCATCGTGATCTTGAGCCAGCACACTGTTCCGGACTTCGTCAGCAGGCTCCCGCGGGACCAGCAGCGAGGCTGGTCCTTCATTGAGAAGAGGGCCGACCTGCGAGCGATCTACCTTGTCGACGTCCTCCTCGCGACGGCCCGGGGGCTGAACGTCATCGAACCGGGTGCGGTCGAGGCTCGAACCGATGCCGAGGTGAGCGTCATCGAGCGCCTGACCAATCGCCAACGACAGGTCATGGCGCTGGCGGCCACCGGAGTTGACGGCCCCGCGATCGCGGCGAGGCTCGATTTGGCCGCGGGCACCGTCCGCCAAGAACTGTCGAAGGCCTACCAGGTGCTTGTTCCCGATCCAGAACCTGGGACTCACCTGCGCACGTCCGCAGTCCTCGTCTATCTTCGTGAAGCACGATCAAGCGGGTCGGAGGCATGGTGACGTCCGTCGAGATCGCTCCGGGTGTCGCTGCAAGACGCGAGATCCCTTGGCGTTCATTGCGTCTGCGCGGCTCCGGAAGGCATAACAGGCGCAGGTTCCCTCGCGCGATCCTGCTCGTGGCGAGCGCTCTCGCCCTGATGACGTATATCCCGCCCATGAGTCGGCCGCTGGATCTCGCATCGGTTGACTATCGGAGGAACGCCCTCGTCGGCGCGCTCGCGCTGGCCATCATCGTCGCATGTACATCGACGGCGGTGGCGGGCTTCGAGGAGGCAATGCGTCGCCGAGGAGGGCGGCTGTCGCCAGGTGGGCTTGTCGCTGCGGTCGCACTGAGCGGGGCGGTCGCCTCCCTCACTGCGGTTGTGCTCGACCGGATCGGGCTCTTCCCGTTCCCCGATGTTCAGGCGCCCGTCCTCGGGTTGCGGATGAGCATCGGGCTCACCGGGATGTTGTGGCTCATCAGGCTCAGCGAGTCGCACCTCTCTAAGGAAGTCGACATCACGCGCGGCGAGCTGCGGAACGTGCGCCAGAACCAGCGCCTGATCCTCGATAGCGATGAGGGCGCACGACGTGAAATGGCGGCATTCCTCCACGATCGTGTCCAAGGGGGCTTGCTGGTCGTGGGCATGCAATTGCGACGCATCGCTGAGTCGGCGTCCTCGCCTGACGCTGATGAGCTGCTTTCGGTAGTGGAGCGGGTCGAGGCGATCCGACAGGAGGAGGTCCGTGATGTCGCAAGGCGCCTCAGCCCGCCCATCCGCGAAGCGGGTCTCTACGCAGTGCTGATTGACCTGTCGAGGACATGGTCTGCGGCGATGAAGGTCACGGTGCGTCTCGATGTCGAGGTGCAGGAAACGATCCTCGGCTCCGGAAACAGAGATCTCGAATTGGCGGTCTACCGCATCGTCGAGCAGGCGCTGCTCAATGCGGCCGGGCACGGACAGGCGAGCGAGGTGTCGGTGGAGGTGACCTGCGATCGGCCCAACGAGGTCGTGATTCGCGTGGCCGACGACGGCCTGGGCCTGGAGGCGAATGCTGTCAGCCCTGGTTCAGGCCTAGCGGTGATATCGGTGTGGGCCGGCCTCATGGGGGGCACGTGGAGCCTGGACTCGACAAAGGGCTCGTTCGTGCTCACTGTTCACATGCCGCTCGTTCGCCCTGTGATCTTGGGGCGCTTCGGGGATGCGATCGAGCGGCGCGACACTGACGGTGATCGGCGACGCACATCATTCGGGAGGTTTGCCTCGCGTACCGCGTCGCACACCACACCTTTGTGACGGGCGCGCGCGTGTGCCACTATTCGTCATCCCTGTGTGCGAAGGAGACCTCGGTGCCGCTGGATCCGCAGTCACAGTCTGTGCTGGACTTATTGTGGAGCATCGGATTCCCGAAGATCGACCAGTGTTCCGTCGATGATGCACGTGCAGCACTGGCGGCCATTGCTGAGGGATCGCCCCCAGGCCCGTCGATGGCGTCCGTTCATGATCTCGATGCCGACGGAGTGCCTGTCAGGGCCTATACCCCTGAAGGTGTGGGCGTGAAGCCCGTGATCGTCTACTTTCTCCCTGGTGGCTGGGTCACGGGCACGATCGCTGGCAGCGACGCCTATTGCCGGCTGATCGCCGATCTCACGGGCGCGGTTGTTGTCTCGGTCGGTTATCGACTCGCGCCGGAGCACCCGTTTCCGGCGGCCGTGGACGACAGCGTCACCGCAGCAACATGGGTGTCTCGACAGGCCGCCCGGCTCGGCGCCGATCCTGAGCGTCTGGTGCTCTGGGGAGACAGTTCAGGTGCCAACCTGGCCGCGGTGGTTGCCCGCAAGGCACGCGACTCCCAGGCTTTTGCAGTGGCGATGCAAGTGCTCAGCCACCCTGTCACCGACCACGACCTTCGCCGCCCGTCCTACCTTCTCGGCGATGAGGGGATGCTGATCACACGAGCCGCGATGGTGACTTTCTGGGACTACTACCTGCCGGATGTCGCCCAGCGTGGCAATCCCGACGCCTCACCCTTGAGGGCCGAGTCACTCGCGGGTCTCGCAGCGGCATACGTGCTCACCTCTGGCTGCGACCCGATGCGCGACGAGGGGCTGGAGTACATCGCCAGGTTGCGTGAGGACGGGGTCGACGTATCGGCCATGCACTTCGAGTCGCAGTTCCACTGCTTCAACCTCCTGGCGGGTGCGCTGCCCGCAGCGACCGCGGCCGTGGACGACGCGGTGGCGGCGGTGCTTCGAGTTGTGGGATAGCGAGGCCGCCGCCGTCCAACAAGGCGATGCCGTGGCGACGGGCGAGCACCCCAGGCTCAGTCGTACCGCGGTGATCGTTCTGAGCGTCGCCCTTGTGGTGGTCGCGTTCAATCTGCGCACCACGATCGCGTCGTTGCCGACCCTGCTGTCGGACATCCGACGCGACATCCCGCTCACGGGGGCGGTCGCCGGAGTGCTCACCGCACTTCCACTGCTCTGCATGGCGTGGCTGGCTCCAGTGTCATCACGTCTCACGGGTGTCGTGGGATATCCGTACACGACATTGGCGGCCCTTGGGCTGATCACTGTGGGCAGCGGCTTGCGGGGTCTGAGCCAGTCCGCATGGGGGCTCCTCGCGGCTACTTTCGTCGCGGGTGCGGGGATCGCATTGCTCGGCATCGTCTTGCCGGCCGTGGTGAAGGACGTGTTCCGTCATCACGTTGGGATGGCCACGGGCGCCTACACCGCGGCCCTGGCGCTGGGAGCCGCGGTCGCCTCTGCGGCGTCCGATCCGCTGTCGGTCGCGTTCGAGTCCTGGCGGAAGTCGCTCGCGTGGTGGGCAATCCCTGCGCTCGTCTCAGTGGTGGTGTGGCTCATCGCATTGCGGTTCCTGCCTGCGCACCATCACGGTGGGGCCGTCGACCGGCGTCCGCACCGTTTGCCGTGGCGCAACCGAACCGCATGGTTGCTCACGCTGTACTTGACCGCACAAGCCTCGCTCGCCTACGCCTACGTCGCCTGGCTCCCCCCCGCCTACATCGAGCGAGGGTGGAGTCCGCTGGCGGCCGGGTCGCTGTACGGCGCGAGTTCGGTGACGTCGGTCGTGGCGGTGCTCGTGTTCCCGATGCTCAGTGATCGGTCGGTGGGATTCCGCACGATGTTGATGGTCGCTGTTGGATTCACCCTCATCGGGACCGTATGGCTTTGGCTTCTGCCGGATGTCCTCCCCTGGGTCTCAGTTGTGATCTTCGGGATTGGGTCCGGCGCGGGTTTCTCCATGGGGCTGGCGAGAGTGGTGACCTATGCGTCCGATGCGCAGTCTTCGAGCACCCTGACTGCGATGATCTTTCTCATCTGCTTCAGCGTGACAGCGATCGTGCCCGTCGCGATCGGCGCATTGCACGATGTTACGGGGGGCTTCTCGGTACCGTTCGGTCTCATTGTGATCATCGCGATCGTGCAGTTGCTGCTCGCGAGCAAGCTGACCGACGAACATATTGGGACAGTGCACTGACTCTTCGGGGCTAGGGCGGCGTGGCGCTCCTTATCGGGGCAGGCCCCTGAGCCGCCCGAGCCCGCGAGCGATGCCGTCGGCGATCTCGTCGAGCAAGGCTCGTGCTGGTTCATCGAACGTCTCGGCGACATCCGTGTAGACGATGAGAATGCCGTCGACGATATCTCCAACGACCACCGGGATGCTGATGCAGCCGTAGAAGTCGTGCCCGGCCGCGAGATCGCGCCAGGGGACACAGGAGGGGTCGTTGGCGATGTCATGGATCACGTGCGCTGTGCGACTGCGAATCGCCCGACCCGTGGGCCCCTGACCCCACTCGTTGTCGCCCCACGAGACCCTGACGTTGTCGACGTAGCTCTCGTGGCCCGGAGTGCTCGCGACGACCACGATGGACTTGTCGGAGTCGTCGATGCACTTCCCGTACCAGGCGAGGTGGTAGTTGTCGGCCTCAAGGATCAGTTCGCAGAGGCGCTGAAGAAGCGCCACTTCTTCTGTGCCTTGGTCGATGACGAGGGCGGCTCTCGCTCGTATGAGGGCCGCTCGCTCTGAGGCTGCTGGTACGTCGTGTGAGGAGGGCATGTGACCACCTTGCCAGGCCCCTTGCTGCGGAACGGGCAGGGGTGCCTCGGGATGAAGGTCTTCCCTGAGCGCGCGGGAATTATGTGCCCGCGATACCTTCCGGGTCAGTCTAGTTCAGCGCTGACGCTGCCACTTGGCAGAGTCCGGATCCGACATTTCGGGAGCACCACATGAAGATCTCCACCGCCCAGGTCGCCAGCCGCCGAGCGGCGTTGCTGACCTTGGGAGTCGTCGTGATCCTCGTGGGAGCCATCTTCGCGATCCATGCCCCGACGCCCGCTACCTCGGCGGTGTCGTCCGGGCTTCCGGTTGCCTATCAGTCCGCAGCGGCAGAGCTGCGTCAGCAGGCCCTGCCGAGCCCAGGTGTCGCGCCGGCAATAGTGGTCTACAGCAGCAGCGACGGAGCCAGTCTCAGTGCGGCCGAGCGGGATGCGGTCAACGCGCGCGCTCAGGCCTTGGCCCCTCTCGGAATCGGAGGTGAGGCGTCCCCCCCGACATACTCGGCGGACGGAACCGTCGCGGTCGTGGCCGTGCCGGTGAGCACGATCGACGCAGCGAAGGTGGGCCCCTCCGTCACGGCGATCCGCGCGATCGCCTCGGCGTCTCTGCCGGTTGGCCTGGTGGCGCAGGTGACAGGTGGCCCTGCGTTCACGACCGACCTCACCAAGGTCTTCGAAGGCGCAGACACCACACTGCTGATCGCCACCGCCGCAGTCGTCGCCGTGTTGCTGCTGATCACCTACCGGAGCCCGTGGCTATGGCTCGTGCCGCTGTTCGTCGTAGGGATCGCCGAGCAGGTCACGACCAAGGTCGTCGCGCTGGTGGCCCCTCACTTCGGCATTGTCATCGACCCAGCGTCGGCGGGTATCACCAGTGTGCTCGTGTTCGGCGCCGCCACTGACTACGCCCTGCTCCTCATCGCTCGATACCGCGACCAGTTGCGTCAGCAGGAAAGTCGTTTCGAGGCAATGCGCACTGCGATCCGTCGCACGGCAGAACCGATCATTGCCTCGGCGGCAACGGTGGCCTTGAGTCTGCTTACTCTGCTTTTCGCACAGCAGGAATCCTTGCGGGGGCTGGGCTTTTCGGCGGCAATCGGGATCGTCGTCGCGATGCTTTCCGGCCTTGTCGTGCTACCGGCGGCGATGGTCATCTTTGGCCGCAGGATCTTCTGGCCATTCGTTCCGCGGCTTGGCGATGCCGCTCGTGAGGGTCGGGTTTGGGGGCGCGTCGGCACAGTGGTCGCCCGTCGTCCGAAGGGTGTGGGCCTGGCTGCCGCGGCTGTGTTGGTGCTGCTCGCACTCGGGGGCAGCGGATTGTCGATCGGGCTCAGCCAAAACGACCAGTTCCGCGTGAAGCCCGAGGCCGTCAGCGGGCAGGAAACCCTCGCTCGCGCATTCCCCGCAGGCGCAGCGTCTCCTGCCACCATCGTGACCGCGCCCAGTTCGGTCGCCGCGGTGATCGCGGCAGTCGAGAGCGTTCCTGGTGTGGCCACAGCGAAGGCGGGCGCGTCCGCGGGTGATGTCGCGCAGATTGACGTCGTGCTCACGTCCTCGCCGGGAACGGAGGAGTCCTACGCCGCAATTCGTGCGCTCCGCGACGCCGTCGCCAACGTTTCCGGCGCAGATGCCGTGGTTGGTGGCGAGGTGGCCACCCGGCTCGACGTTAAGGACGTCGCGGTGAGGGACGCCCGTGTGGTGATTCCGCTCGTGCTCCTGCTGGTGGGCGGGGTCCTTGTGCTTCTCCTACGCTCCCTTCTGGCTCCTGTACTGCTGGTGGCAACGGTGCTCGGGACTTTCTTCGCTGCTATGGGCTCCTCGTGGTGGATCTTTCAGAATGTCCTGCACTACCCGGCGCTCGACACCGGAGTACTACTTCTCGCCTTCCTGTTCCTTGTTGCGCTGGGCGTCGACTACAACATCTTCTTGGCAACGCGGGCGCGCGAAGAGGCGAGTGGGTCCGATACACGTGCGGGAATGCTGACGGCGCTGCGTGCCACAGGCGGTGTGATCACGAGTGCAGGGATCCTCCTTGCCGCGGTCTTCTCGGTGCTGGGTGTCCTTCCACTGATCGCGCTGGCCCAGATCGGGCTCATCGTGTGCATCGGCGTGCTGCTCGACACCCTGCTGGTGCGCACGGTCCTCGTGCCGGCGCTGGCATTCATCGTCGGTGAGCGATTCTGGTGGCCCGGAAGGGTTCGCGCCGACTCGACTGACTAGCGTTCGCCGGGAACCAGGTGTCCGTAGGTCTAGTCAGGCCGTCGGATCAACCGCCGCAGGATCTTCCCGGACGCGGATTTCGGGATCTGATCGGTGAACACGACGTCGCGGACGTGCTTGAAGTGGGCGACCTTATCGGCGACGAAGTCCATGATCTCCTTCTCGGTCGAGGAGTGTCCGGGGCGCAGCACGACGTGGGCAACGGGCACCTCGCCGGCCTCGTCGTTCAACTCGCCGACCACGGCCGCATCGGCAATTGCCGGGTGAGAGAGCAGGAGCGCTTCGAGTTCGGCCGGCGCGACTTGGAAACCCTTGTACTTGATGAGTTCCTTAAGTCGATCGACGATGAACAAGTGTCCGTCGGCATCGATGTGGCCGATGTCGCCGGTGTGCAGCCAACCGTCACCATCGATCGTGCTCTCGGTGGCCGTGGGGTTGTTGAGGTACCCGAGCATGACCTGCGGACCCCGGACGCACACCTCGCCGTCCTCGTCGATGTCGAGTTCGGCTCCTGAGATCGGGTCGACGATACGTGTCTGGGTGTTGGGTGCGGTCACGCCCACCGAACCCGGCTTCACCCGACCAGGAGGGGTCAGATGCGATACCGGTGACATCTCCGTCATCCCGTACCCCTGAGCGACCTCGCAGCCGAGTCTGAGGCCAGCCTCGATCGAGAGCTCGGCCGACAGGGGGGCGGCGCCAGAGAAGACCTGCTCCAGTTTCGACAAGTCATAGTTGTCGACGATCGGATGCTTGGCTAGCGCGACGACGATCGGGGGGGCCACGAATGACCTCGTGATGCCGTATCGCTGGTGCAAATCCAGGAATTGCTCGAGGTCGAATCGTGGCATGGTGACGACCGTCGCCCCAGCGCGAAGTCCGCTGTTCATCAGCACCTGCATGCCGTAGATGTGGAAGAACGGCAGGACCGCGATGAGCATCTCGTCCTCGCGGATGCGGGCCGCGGCGACGCTCTGGGCCACGTTCGCGATCAGGTTTCGGTGGGTCAGCATCACGCCCTTGCTCAGCCCCGTCGTGCCCGAGGAGTACGGGAGAGCGATGACATCCCCAGGCGACACGGGCACCTGCTCGGCCAGGGGTTCGCCGAACAGCGCCGCGATGGGCGTGGCCCCGTCGACATCGCCGTCCCCCATGACGAAAATCTGAGTTACGGAGGTGTCGACCGCCGCCGCGGTGGCCACGGACAGAAACATCTCGGTCGTGACCAGCAGGGAGGCCCCTGAGTCGACGAGTTGATGGTGCGCCTCGTACTCGGTGTAGGTGGGGTTGATGGTCGTGATCGTTCCTCCAGCCATCGCGACACCATGGAACACCACTGCGTACTCAGGGATGTTGGGCGACATGAGGGCTAGTACTTGCCCAGTCTGGAATCCCTGGGCTACAAGCCCTCCGGCGAACGACCGGATGGCGGTGTCGAGCTCTGAATAGGTGAGGGCGCGTCCCGTGGGCCCATCGATCAATGCCGGCTTATCACCCAGTTCGGCCACGCGAGCGAGAACGTAGGACGTCAGAGCCGTGTCGGGGATGTCGACGTCGGGGAGGGGGCTCGTGAAGATCATGGCAGGCTCCCACGTCGGTGACGGAAATCTGGATTGACAGCAGTGTGCCGCAGGTCCGAAGGACTGTCGATGAGGAATCGCTGGTTGCCGGCTGGGTACTACGACGACTGGCTGCGCCACAGGCTGGCGGCAAGCAACTCGGCGACCAGCGTCTCGGTGAGCAAGCGCACGTCGTCGTTGTCGTCACCTTCATACCGCAGAGACATGGCGGCGCCCGGTACATCGGCTCCTACGGCCACCACCGTGGACCCCCGCTTGTTGGTCCACTTCAGCAGTTCTTCCTCCCATGGCGAACCAGTGAGCAGGAGAAGCCGGTAGTCCGTGGATTTCGTGAGATACACGTCGACGTGGTTCCAGTCGCCGGTTTCGCTTGCCGTGGCTGGGATCCGCGGGCCCTCGCGCAGCATGAGCGACGACTGCTGAGAGGAAGACAGCCGGCGTGCGGGGGCGACGACGTGAATGCCGTCGGGCCCGACCAGCAGACCTGTGAGCTCGGGCAACCACTGGGCGCGTCTATCGAGTAGGTCACTTGTCGCACGTGCCGCTGCTGTTACCAGCGTCGGGAGGTCGAGCGAGGGGCTTGCGAGTCGGGCTTCAAGTGCGAGCAGCATGACAAGCGTGTGTTGGAAAGTTCGACAAGCCACACCGCCCTGCTCATCGCCAGCGCTCATGGGGACAACCGCGTCAACGGCGTGCACGAGAGGAGACTCGAGTCGGTTGGTGAGAAGCACGATCGGGCAGTGACCCGCGTACCACTGCACGGCGGATGCAGTCTCGCGGGAGCCGCCGCCAGCCGACACGGCGATTACGACAGTATGACCATCCGGTGCTGGCAGCAGGTCGCTGCTCGCGAGTTCGGCCACGGCGTTGACACCGCGGGCGCGAAGTCGAGCGGCAGCGATGGATGCCGCATAGTGCGACGACCCCATCCCCACGAAGACGAACCTCGTGCCCATGGGCAGGACCGACCACGGGTCTGCACCAGTGAGGAGTTCGCTCAACTCGCGAAGGAAGCGTGGCTTGGCCTCGAGATCGGCGGCGAAGAGATCAGGGTCCACGCGGGTCACTCCTCATCGGGCAGCAGGGCCGACAGGGCGGCATCTGGAACGTATCGCCAGTGCGGGAGATGACGCACGGCGTAGATGAATTCCCGGCACTCTTGCTCGAGTTGCAGGGGACGAATCACGCGGTCATCGAGCAGGGCACCGGCTCCGGCCTCGAGCAGCGCTGACCGGTATGCCGCGAAGAACGTCGCTTGGGCCTGCCCGATCCATGCGAGGACGGCATCCACGTCAACCCCGTCGGTGCGCTTGATGACCACTCGGCCCACGTGGTCCAGGGAGGCGAGCATGCCAGCGACATCGAGGGCCACTGGTTGGCGTCGTGCGCCTTCCTCGATCGCGGTCACCGGGTTGCCATCGAAGTCGATGAGCGCATAGCGGGACGGACTGCCGTGTCGCAGGACCTGACCGACGTGGAGGTCCCCATGTACGTCGATGAGGGGCGTGCCGGAAGTCTCGAGGAAGGTCTCGAATGCCGCCCGTATGCGGGGTGCGCGTCGCGCGAGTCGCTCGCCCTCCGGGCCGTCGACGAGCCTTAGCGCGTCATCGAGTGCGTGGTTCGCCCGATCTCGCCACCGCTGGGTGGTCTTCTCATCGGCCACGGCTCGTCCGCTGGACGCGAAGGCCACATGCATTCCGGCGACCAGAACGCCGAGTTGACGTGCTGGCAATAGGGCGTTGTCGGCAGCCACGTCTCCGGCGGCGAAGGCGCGGACGTCGTCAACGGCCCACGTCCATCCATCGACTGCCCCCGGGAGGAACTCGGTGACCGAGGCGAGGAGCGCAGGATGTGGTGGACTGCCAGTCCATTGCAGCATTCCGAGTGTGGCCGGGATACCAGAGAATCCATGGTCGGCCAACATGCCGAGTCGGCGGGCTGCGGGTTGCTCCACCGAGTGATCAGCGGGAAGCCGAACCGCCCACTTCACGACAGCCCTTTCGCCGACCACGATCGAGTCGTTCGTCTGGTCGACCGCGATCGAGCGCTCATGGGTACCCGCTTCGGAGAGAAGCTTGCGTTGCTTGGATGCGTTGTCCGGCAGGGGATGTCGCCAGCGGCGCATGACGAATGCGGGGGAGGCGGGCTCGCCGGAGCCAGCCAACATGGTCACGAGTGCTGCCGCGACGCCGTCACCCGCGATCGCCCGACGAACTTCTCCGGACCCCTCGACCACGGGCACCGTCCATTGCCCGCCGTCGGCATCGATCACGACGCACACCCACCGGGACGCTCCGAGGTCGAGAGCGTCAGCTAGCCGCAACGGAAGGGCGACAACGTCGGCGGCTGCCCGAGGACGCAACGGCAGTACGAGATCACCCCGCGCGGTGGCCACCAGGCGCGAAAGACGTTGCGTGGGGTTCACTCGCCGGATGCCCCCGCGGCAGAGTCCAACTGTGAGTCCGCGTAAGCACGAGCCACTGCCTCGATGACATCTGCGCCACGTCTCAATCCGTTCCTAGCGCGCACGTCCCGACCGATGGCCGCCATCCGATTGCCCAGCTCCGGATCGAGCACCGCCTCGAGAGCTGCGTGCATGTCGGCTTCAGTGAAGTCATAGGTCGCGAGGCGAACGCCGAATCCGAGCTCGTGCATGCGCTGGGCATTGTCGTACTGATCCCAGAACAGCGGAAGCAGGATCATTGGCTTGCCGAAGTGAAGGGACTCGGTCGTGGTGTTGTTGCCGCCGTGCGTGATCACCGCGTCGACCTGAGGTATGAGCGTGGTCTGCGGAAGGAATTCGGAACCGACCATGTTCGCCGCGAGCTCGAACTCGGAGTGCTGCGGGCCCTTGCTCACGATGAACCGGTGCGGAGTGCGGCCCAGGACGTCCACAAGTCGTCGCATGAGGTCGACGTCCGCGCTGCCCAGGGAACCGAGCGATAGGTAGATCAGCGCGCTGCCCTCTGGTCTGTCTCGCACGGAAGGAGGTAGCTCATATCCCTGGTCCGTCTCGCGCACGCTGGAGTCCATGCGGTGCCAGGTCGTGTCGAGGGGTCGGCTCGCGGTGTAGTCAGCCTCTTCGGGGAACACGTAGAGGTTCGCGTGTTCCGAGGTGTGGATGAACTGAAGGTCGGCCAGGGGCTGGGCGCCTTGTTCGATGACCCAGGAGTTGAACGCGGCCCACATCTCGCGGTGGGTGCGGTCGTACTCGGCACTGAAATCGGCCCACTCGCTTCGGTCATTCCCAGGGAGGCCGGAAAAGGCTGGAGGAACCTCGTTGCCGCTGAGCTCCAGCGGGTTGCAGGACACAATTCTGACGAACGGCGCACCCGAGGTCATGAGTGCGGGAAAGGCGACGACGTTGTCCTCCACCACGACATCTGGTTGAACTCGCGTGAGGATCGCGCGCAACTGTGGCTCGCAGTAGACGGCTCCGTCGATCAGGGCCTGCCATGTGGGCTGAATGAATGTAGCGAGCTGCTCCACCGTGGGTTTACGGAACTCGGGGGCCGTCTCGCGGATGAAGTCCTTCCAGAACTGCCCTGCCTCCTGGGTAGCCACTGCGTCATCTGTGGGCTCCGCTGGTGGAGCTAGGTCGACGAGGTCCTCCTCGAATCCGAGCGCTTCGAGTTTGCCCTTCCAGGACGCCTCCGCGGCGAACACCACGCGATGGCCACGTTGACGCAGTACGTTGCCGAGTCCGATGCACTGATTGGTGGGCCCATAGGCCGACTCGGGCATGAACAGGATGGTCAACGGTCGGTCGGACATAGGACCTCACAGGTATCAGTCGGCATATGTTCTGGCTTCCAGACGCTGAGGACCAGTCTCCACCACCTTGCTGTGTGACCCGCATCGGCGGCCCCGTCGTGGCAGCGTGGTGCCGAGGCCGTTCGTCAGAGCGGGCCTGCGAGGAGGAGCCGTGACCACCGACGAGGCCATTGCCTTCGAGGCCGCCCACTGCGCGCACAATTACCACCCGCTCCCGGTAGTGATCTCCGAGGGCGAAGGCGCGTGGGTCACCGACGTCGAGGGCCGCAGATACCTCGACATGCTGTCGGCGTATTCGGCCATCAACTTCGGCCACCGGCATCCGGCACTTGTCCGCGCCGCGAAGGAGCAGTTGGACCGGATCACCCTGACGAGCCGTGCTTTCCACAACGACCGCCTCGGACAGTTCTGCAGCGATCTCGCTCGTCTCGCCCGGCATGACGCCGTCCTGCCCATGAACTCAGGGGCCGAGGGCGTCGAAACGGCGATCAAGGTCGCGCGGAAGTGGGGCTACGAACGCAAGGGTGTGGCGGCTGACGAAGCCGAGATCATCGTGTGCGCGGGCAACTTCCACGGGCGTACGACAACCATCATCTCCTTCTCCGATGACCCGTTGGCGCGGCGCGGCTTCGGTCCGTTCACGCCCGGATTCCGCACGGTGCCCTTCGGTGACATCGGTGCGCTCGAGGCTGCGATCAACGATCGGACGGTGGCGTTCCTCGTCGAACCGATTCAGGGCGAGGCGGGCGTCGTACTGCCTCCTCCCGGGTTTCTGCAGGCCGCTCGCGATCTGTGCTCCGGTCGAGGGGTGCTGTTCGTTGCCGACGAGATCCAGTCAGGGCTCGGCCGCGCGGGTGCGTTGTTCGCATGCGATCTTGTCGGCGTCCAGCCCGACATTCGAATCCTCGGGAAGGCACTGGGCGGCGGGATCCTCCCCGTGTCGGCGATCACGGCCGACTGGGACGTCCTGGGCGTTCTCAAGCCGGGCGAGCACGGCAGTACCTTCGGCGGGAACCCGCTCGCGGCTGCCGTGGGTATCGCTGTGGTTTCGCTTCTCGAGAGCGACGGGCTACCCGAGCGCTCACATCGTCTCGGCGCGCGCGTGCTCGACACGTTGCGAGGCGCGTCGTTGCCCGGAGTGAAGGAGATCCGCGGTAGCGGCCTGTGGTGGGCGGTCGAACTCGACGGCACCGGTCGCACAGGTCGCGACGTCAGCCTCGACCTGCTCACCCGCGGAATCCTGGCGAAGGACACCCACACCTGGACGATCCGATTCGCCCCACCCCTCACCATCTCCGAACCAGACCTCGCTCACGCCCTGGCCACCATCACCGACGTCCTCACCACCCCACCCCGTTTGCGGTGAATGTGCCCTGAGCGGCCCTAGAAGCCCTTCTTCTTCCCCACTGTGTCCACAGGCACGTCTCGAGAATCGGCGTTCTTCATGATCGGGGGAAGCCCAGCGGCCTCTAGGGCCGCTCAGGGCACATTCACCGGAATGGGGGTTAGGGGAGCCAGGAGATCTTGCCGGCGAGGAGGTCGTAGCCGATGAAGGCGACCGAATCGATCAGGAAGTGGGCGAACAGGAAGGGCATCACGCGGCCCCATCGTCGATACAGGGTTCCGAAGATCAGCCCCATGACGATATTGCCCAGGAAGCCGCCGAAGCCCTGGTAGAGGTGGTACGCCCCTCGAAGCAGTGCGCTACTGCCGACCGAATGCCAGGGCTTCCATCCGATCTGCTGCGAACGGTGGATGAAGTACGCCAGGACGATGACCTCTTCGAGCACGGCGTTGAACGCCGCAGACGCGAGGAGCAGGATCACGGTCCACCACGAGTTCTGCGTGGTCACCGCGGCGATGCGGACACTGAAGCCGAGGTGGTAGGCCGTGACATATAGCGCGAGTCCGGCACCCCCGATCACCGATGCCATGACCGCCCCGCGGACGAGGTCGCGTCTCCAGTCGCCGAGGTCGAGCCCAATGGCGCGGCGTCCTTCGCCGCTGCGTCGAAGCAGATGGACCACAAGCAGAACGGGGATGAGCGCCAGGATGATGCGAGTTGCCTGGTACATGACGTCAAGCCAGGGGCGATCGGGCACGTACGTTGTCACCAAGGTCTGCGTCTGGCTCGAGAGCGGGGCGCCGCGTGTCAGCGACTCGACGATCGAGAGCACCGAGCGCAGCGCGCTCGCGGCGATCGAGATCCACAGCACGAGCCACATCTCGGCCCGCAGAGTTGCCCGATCAGGGGTCAGCGCGGGGGCTGTCGGTGTATCCACGGGGCCATCCTTGCCGATGGGGAATGTAGACGTCACTGGGTGCTGTTCTCACTGACAACGATGGCCGACGATGTGCCGGGGTTCCCCCGTGCGCGAGAATGGTGAGCATGCGACCCGAGAGCCTCTACGAGATCCACACTGACGACGTCGACCTCGACTCGCCGGTTCTCCTCCATGCGCTCTCAGGATTCCTGGACGCCGGCGCTGCCCGACAGCTCGCCGTGAACTACTTGCTCGACACGCATGAGCATCGCACCGTCGGCACCTTCGATATCGACTGCCTATATGACTACCGGGGGCGTCGTCCGAGCATGGTCTTCGACACCGACCACTACGAGGCGCTGCAGTACCCCGAGTTGCTGATCTCCGAGATTCGGGACAAGCGGGGTACGGGATTCCTGTTGGTCCATGGGCCCGAACCAGATTTCGCATGGCGCGCCTTCACGGAGGCCGTTGTTCAGATCGTCGAACGCTTTGGTGTCCGACGTTCGATCGGGCTCAACTCCATCCCGTGGCCCGCGCCCCACAGCAGGCCCGTGGGGGTCACTGCTCACGCAACTGATTCCTCGCTGGTTGCGGGCCGCCCCACGTTCGTGGGCATGATCGTCGTGCCCGGTCACCTGTCGGGTGGTATCGAGCTCGCCCTCGGCGCGTCCGGCCACGAGGCGATGGGATTCGCGGCGCACGTGCCGCATTACCTGACGCAGGTCGAGTTCCCCGCGGGCGCACTCGCGCTCCTGAAGGAGATCGCTGTTGCGGGCGATCTCGACCTCGACCTCGATGCGCTTGAGGTCACGGCCGAGACGAGCAACCGCGAGATCGACGAGCAGATTTCTGGCAACCCCGAGAACGCCGAAGCAGTGCAGGCTCTCGAGGCGCAGTACGACGCCATCGTGCGAGGTGCCGAGTCCGCGTTGCCGATGGCCGACGACGGCACTCTCCCGAGCGGCGATGAGCTCGCCGCGCATTTCGAGCAGTTCCTGCGCGAGATGGACGAGGACAAGGGACGCACCGACCAGTAGCGACCGCGTGCGGAGTTCGACCCCCGCCGGTTCAGGCGCTGTTGAGAGCTGTCTCGTCTGAGTTTCGCGACCATGCACCCAGCGCGGTTGCAGAGCCCTCGCTGACCGCGACGCCCCGGTGGCTCGTCAGTCGGACTGACGGGCCTCGCGTGCGGTGCGCGAGCCGGTGATCTCGGCGAGGATGTCTGAACCCGGAGCGACCTCGTGCTCCGTAGCCGTGACGCCCGCAATCTGGTGCAGCCGCTGCAGCCCCTTGCGCTGGTTGCGCAGCACGATCGTGACCACTCGACCAGTGGCACCGGCGCGAGCCGTGCGACCGGCGCGGTGCAGGTAGGCCTTGGGGTCTTCCGGCGGGTCGACGTGGACGACGAGCGAGATGTCGTCGACGTGGATACCGCGGGCCGCCACGTCAGTGGCGACGAGGACGTCGATCTTGCCCTGCTTGAAGTCGCCCATGGTCTTCGTGCGTGCGTTCTGTGACATGCCACCGTGCAGTGCGCGGGCGTTCACGCCGCGATCAGCGATGTTGCCTGCCACGCGCTCGGCGCCGAGCTGCGACCGGACGAACATGATCGTGCGACCTTCGCGGCGAGCGATCTCCGTGGCGACCACCGCCTTGTCCTCACGGTTCACGATGAGCACGTGGTGCTCCATCGTGTCGACGGGGGAGGTGGCCGGCTCTAGCTCGTGACGGATGGGGTCGTGCATGTGCTCGCGCACGAGGGTATCGACATCACCGTCGAGAGTGGCTGAGAACAGGAGGGTTTGAGCCGCGGGCGAGCAGAGCTCGAGGAGCGCGGTGACCTCGGGGAGGAATCCCATGTCGGCCATCTGGTCGGCTTCGTCGAGAACGATGACCTCGACGTCCGAGAGGAAACACGCCCCCTGGCGGATGAGGTCGGCGAGACGACCAGGTGTGGCGACGAGGACGTCAACCCCGCGCTGGAGGGCGTAGATCTGCTGCGGCATCGAGGTGCCACCGACGACGGTCTTGAAGTGCAGGCCGAGCGAGCGGCCAAGAGGTTCGAGTGCGTCGCTGACCTGCATGGCCAACTCACGCGTCGGAACAAGGATCAGTCCGCGAGGGTGCTTGGGCTGTGCCGGGAATGGCGCGATACGGGTGAGGAGTGGGAGCCCGAACGCGAGGGTCTTGCCCGAGCCTGTGCTGCCTCGTCCGAGTAGGTCGTGTCCGGCCAGGGCGTCGGGAATCGTCTCGACCTGGATCGGGAACGGGGAGGTGATTCCGCTGCGCGTGAGCGCAGTGACCAGGGCGTGGGGCAGACCGAGATCGGCGAAGGTGACCGCCGGCGCCGCAGTGGCATCGGGGGTGGAATCGTTGGTGGTTGAGGCGACATCGAAGGTCGCGTCGTCAAGCAGAGCAGTCACAGCAGGGGCCTCGTTCATCGGCGCAGGGACGCGTCAATGAGAGCTACCAAGGTGACGCGGGGAAGGGAAGCGCTCTCAGAGTAGCCGCTCGGAGGCCGATCGTCCCAATCCCGCACGGCGAGAAGCGCAGATGTTGTCGGGTGTCAGGGTCCCTACGGCGTCGCGGGAACGGGGGTTGACGCGTTCGTCGGAGTGGGGGTGACCGCCCCCGGTGACCCGGCCCCTGACGTCGGCTCTGACGTCGACTCTGACGTCGGGGACACCGGACAACCAGCGCCTGACGTGGTCGGAACTGGTTGGGCCAAGGCCGCGGTGACCGCCTGCTGGTCGGCGACGACCGTGTACTTCTGGCCGAGCACGACGTCGACGGTGGCATCGGTTCGCTTGTCCGGGCTGAGAGTTGCGCCGACGAGGTAGAACTGCACCAGTTGTGCATTCGCCAGGCCCTGGGTGCCGTAGCGGATCTCCGCGATCCCCGTGAGCGAGGCGCCCAGTGGGTCGTTGGCCACACGGCCGATAACGAAGCCGCGGGCCGTGAGATCGGTGGCGGAACTCTTCGCGAGCCCAACGCGGCCGGTGGCGTTGAATACGTTGACGGTGATCGTGCTCGGCTCCGGTAGCAACTGCCCGGGGCGTGAGGTGACGGTCACGCACGGTGCGGGCGTTGTCGCGATCGCCTCAGGGGTCGCGGTGCCGCCGCCGCGCAGCAGTCGAACGGCGCCGAACGTGGCACCGAACAGAACGCCCATCATCAGCAGGACAACCAGGCCTGTGACCACCGGGTGGCGGCGTCGACGCTTGCCGCTCGATCCCAGGACCGTGCCCGACAGCATGCTCATCGTGCTCCTCCTCGAGCCCGCGTCGGTGAGCGGTCTCACTCCACACGATGCACCCAGCGCGGGTCAACCAAGGTCAGGACACGCGCAGGGGGATGTGTGCACCCTTGGTGATGACGTGCATGAGTGACCCCCCGTGCACCCGTCAGAGCCCACCTACCCTTGCTGCCTTCCGGCCCTGGGGGAGTTCGGCGAGATGACGCCACACGGGGGGTCAACTCGCAGTCTACGCGAGGGCTGCTGGGCCCTCACGCCGACGTGGATTCGGCGTACGCGGCCTGTCCACGTATTCTCCTCGGCGGAGGATTCGCCTAGTGGCCTATGGCGCGCGCTTGGAAAGCGCGTTGGGGTAACACCCTCAGGGGTTCGAATCCCCTATCCTCCGCCAGCTCCGACGGCGGGTGGACGCGACGGCGTCCCCCGCCGTCGGGCATCTCCGGTGCGCGGGCGGGTCAGTGTGGGTCGGGGCGGCTAGGGTTCTCGCGTGTCGTTGGCCCTGTATCGCACCTACCGTCCGGGGCGTCTCGCCGATGTCATCGGCCAGGAGCACGTCACCGTCCCCCTGGCCCGGGCGATCGATACCGGCCGCGCGCATCACGCCTACCTGTTCACGGGCCCACGTGGCTGTGGCAAGACCTCCACGGCCCGGATCCTCGCCCGGTCGCTCAATTGCGAGCAAGGGCCCACCTCCGACCCGTGCGGCCATTGCCCGAGCTGCCAGGACCTCGCGCCCAACGGCTCGGGATCGATCGACGTGGTCGAGATGGACGCTGCAAGCCACCGGGGCATCGACGACGCCCGTGAGCTGCGCGAGAAGGCTATGTACGCCCCCGCCGCTAGCCGTTACAAGGTCTACATCATCGACGAGGCCCACCAGCTGACGGTTGACGCGGCCAACGCCCTTCTCAAACTCATCGAGGAGCCCCCGCCGCACCTGAAGTTCGTGTTCGCGACCACCGAGCCCGACAAGATCCTGGCCACCATCCGCTCGCGCACCCACCACTACCCGTATCGGCTCGTCACCGCCCGCAGGCTGCAGGAGCACCTCGCCTGGGTGTGCGAGCAGGAGGCGGTGCCCGGTGAGGCGGAGGCCCTTGCACTCGTGGCGCGCGCCGGTGCGGGGTCGGTGCGCGATTCCCTGTCGATCCTGGGCCAGCTGATCGCGGGCTCGGGCCCCGAAGGCCTCACCTACGCCACCGCTGTCGCTCAACTCGGCTTCACCGACGCGACCCTGCTGAACGAGGTCGTCGACGCACTTGCGGCAGCTGACGGGGCCGCGATGTTCTCCGTCGTCGACCGCGTCGTCGACGCGGGCCTTGACCCACGGCGGTTTGCCGCCGACCTCCTCGAACGACTGCGCGACCTCGTAGTTCTCCACCAGGTGCCCGATGCCGTCGATGGTGGCTTGATCGATGCACCGGACGGCCAGATCGCGGCAATGCGCTCCCAAACCGAGCGGCTCGGCCTTGCGCAACTCTCTCGCGCCGCTGACCTGGTCAATACCGGGCTCTCCGAACTCAAGGGTGCTACAGCCCCCCGTCTGCAGCTCGAACTGCTGTGTGCGCGACTTCTGCTGCCGGCCGCTGACGACTCCCACTCAGGCCTGTTTGCCCGCCTCGATCGGCTCGAGCACCGTGTCGCCTTCCTGGGCGACGCCACGGGTGGATCCGTATCTTCCGCCGCGCATTCCGCGGCATTAGGCGCAGCCCAGATCCCTTCAGCGCCAGCGGATATCGAGCCCACGCCAGGGGATCGAGAGGGCGCCGCTCCGGTGGTGAGTCCTGCACGGCCGGCGTCATCCGACGTACGTCCGTCGGCCCAAGACCCAGCACAGGCCCAGGCTCCGAGCCGGTCGGCGCCCAGTCGTCCGATGCCCACCGCGCCGGCTGCCCCCCCTGTGGCGCCGTCGCCCGGCGGCCCGCCCGCCCCGCCTCGGCTGTCCAGCGTCGCCCCCTCGACGGCCGTAGGCGCTCGGGTCGCGCCCGTCGCGCCCGTCGAGCCCGTCGCGCCCGTCGCGCCCGTCGACGCAGCAGAACCCGCCTCTGCGCCGCAGGCCCGGGTGCAGGACACCACGAACCATGCCGTCGGCCTCGGCGAGGTGGCCACCTCGTGGCCGGCCGTTCTCGAACTGCTGAAGTCCACCAGTCGGGTCGCCCACACCCTCGCGGAGGGCACCGTGCCGGTCAGTCGCACCGCGACGTTGATCGTGCTCGCACATCCGGACAAGGTCCGCATGGGGATTCTTCGCGCCAACAAGGGCCATCTCGAGATGCTGCGTATTGCGGTCCTCGACGTCCTGCGGCTGGACGTCGAACTCGATCTCACCCTCGATCCGGGCAGGGCCGCTGCGTCGGAGGGTGCGGTGGCCCCCCTGCTCGCCGAGCCAGCCGAGCCAGCCGCGCCAGCCGAGCCCGCCGAACTCACGTCTGTGCCGACAGAACGCACGGCCTCCGAGCCGGGCCCGTCTGCCCGCGCGCGCGCCGAAGCATTGGTGGCAGAGGAGATCGCGACCACCGTGGCCCCGGCCGACGACATCGCCCGCGACGACGACGACGATGCCGCCGACAGCGGGCTGTCCGGTCTCGCACTCGTCCAGCGTGAGCTCGGCGGCACCGTCATGACCGAGTACGACAACAGTTAGGACGAGTGGGCATCAGGTGTACGAGGGCGTAGTCCAGGACCTCATCGACGAGCTCGGGCGGTTGCCCGGCGTTGGTCCCAAGAGCGCGCAGCGCATCGCGTTCCACCTACTGGCCGCCGATCCCGTCGACGTCCGCCGGCTGGCCCAGGTCTTGCTCGAGGTCAAGGACAAGGTTCGCTTCTGCGCTGTCTGCGGCAATGTCGCCGAGGACACGGAGTGCCGCATCTGTCGTGATCCGCGCCGCGACCGCACGGTGATCTGTGTCGTCGAGGAGTCCAAGGATGTCGTCGCGATCGAGCGCACCCGTGAGTTCCGGGGCCGCTACCACGTCCTCGGCGGGGCGATCAGCCCCATCGAGGGCATCGGTCCGGATGATCTTCGAGTCAAGGAGCTCATGACCCGCCTCGCGGACGACACCATCACCGAGCTCATCATCGCCACCGACCCCAACCTCGAGGGCGAGGCCACCGCCACCTATCTGGCACGGTTGATCAAGCCGATGGGCTTGGTCGTCACCCGCCTCGCGAGTGGTCTCCCGGTGGGAGGCGACCTCGAGTACGCCGACGAGGTCACCCTCGGTCGCGCATTTGAGGGACGTCGACGCCTCGACGTCTGAGACCCTGGGTGTATGACGGACACGACGAAAGACCACGACCCCGGGACGGCTCCCGCAGATCTGGCCGATATCGCCTCGGACATCGCGGCTGCGGCACACGAGTTCATCGTCGCCGTCGAGTCGGTTGCGTCGGCGCAGAGCCCCGATGAGTCGATCTCCATCCTGCTGCTCGAGCTCTCGGCACTGCTCGCCGCAGGTGCGCCGCTCGGTGCGATCGTCGACGTCGTCCCCGACGAGCGCTACGAGCCCGACGCCGGCTATGAGCCTGATGTCGACCGCCTCCGGCAGGCGTTGCGCACACTGCTCGGCCCGGCCGACGAGTACGTCGAGGTGTTCGATCCCTACGCGGGGCCCGATGTGGTCGCCGCGCGCTTGTCGGACGATCTCGCCGACATCTGCTCGGACCTGCTGCATGGTCTTGCCCACCACGCGGCCGGCCGCGACCTAGAGGCTCTGTGGTGGTGGCAGTTCAGCTATCTGAGCACCTGGGGCCAGGGGGCCTCAGGTGCCCTGCGCGCACTGCAGTCGCTCGTCACCCACGTCCGCGCCGATCTGCGCCTGTCCGCCCCGATTCAGGAATAGGGGCCAAGGGGCTAGACAACTCTCGGATCGCCTGTGGGTCGTCCACGTCCACCGTTAGGCCCACGGCGACCCAGGCTCGTTGCGACCCAGGCGCCAGCGAGGAGCACGATTCCGGCCACCAGGAAGGCGAACGCCGGCGCCCCGGAGTCGAGCACGATGATGAACACTCCTGCCGTGATCGCGCCCACGGTGAGCCCGACCCAGGGCCACTCGCTCCAGACCAGGAACCCGACGACCCCGATGACGGCCAGGATGGCCAGCACCGTGATCCCTCCAGCCCGGGTCATCTCCTGGCCTGCCAAGGTGATCGTGGCGATCAGCGCCGTGGCCAGACCGAGCACCGTGGCCATGGCCGTCAGTGTCACTCGATGTGCCACCGCTGCGGCCCAGACCAGGCCCGTCAGAGCCATACCGATGGGTGTGAGGTAGTCCTGCCAGCGCGAGGGCGGCGGGCCCTCGCCCGTCCACTGTCGCACGTCCTCGGGAACCATCAGGTTCGTGCCGGTGCCCACGACGACGAGGAGGGCGCCGAACGTCCCGATCTCGGTGATCGCGCTCGGGGCGAGGTAATGCGCCACGACGAGCAGCGCGAAGGCCACGGCCGAACCGACGAGCCCTGGCCAGGCATCATCGGTGACCAACTGTGAGGCCGCGACCCCCAGGAGGACGGCGCCCAGGGCGAGCAGTGCACCTGTCACGCGGCGCCGAGCAGCGTGAGCGTGTTCGCGCAGGGCTCGTACCCCGGCACGCAGAGCGACTCCCAGCCCGAGGCCGAAGGCGATCACGCCGAGCCCTGCCATCAGCCCGACGCGAGCCGGCCCGCTGAGTTCCTCCCAGCGCTGGGCGACGAGGGTCACCAGGGACGCGGCCACGAGCACTGCTCCGAGGTAGCCCGCCACCTCGCCGAGCCGCCCGCTGATCGTGGATCTTGAGATCGTGGGCCTGTCGATCAGAATGCGTTCCTCGGGTGTCGCGCCCGGCTTGCTCTCGCTGGCGATGGCCGTCCTGACCTCGGCGGATTGCGCCGGTGTCAGGACACCTCGCGCGACCAGTCGTTCCAGCGTCGCGTCCAGTTCTGAGAATCGAGTCGATGTGGAATCCATGGTGTGCCCCCCTGCGTGACACGGTACGTGCGCAGTGCCCCGGGTTGCCTGATGGTCGGGTCGCAGCTCCGGCGCGAGGTGAATGGCACCGGAGCAAGTGCCGCTGTTCCTCCTGTTTTCGGGGTAGAAGAAAGGATATCCCACTATTCGGACGCGGCGTGGTGGCAATCCTTGCGTCGGTAGACTGGGTGCACCATCCCAGTTCGATCAGTGAGGCGGACTCCCACCGTGGGACTCGTGGTCCAGAAGTACGGCGGCTCCTCCGTGGCCGACGCCGAGAGCGTTAAGCGCGTGGCCCGGCGCATCGTCGAGACGAAGAACGCCGGTGACGACGTCGTCGTCATCGTCTCGGCCATGGGCGATACCACCGACGATCTCATCGACCTCGCCGAGCGGGTCAGCCCGAACCCCGCGGCGCGCGAGCTCGACATGCTGCTCACCGCCGGAGAGCGGATCTCGATGGCAGTGCTCGCGATGGCGATCCACGACCTCGGAATCGAGGCCCGCTCCTACACCGGATCGCAGGCGGGGCTCATCACCGACTCCGCGCACGGCCGGGCACGCATCATCGATGTGTCACCTGGCCGCATTCAGGCCGCACTCGCCGATGGGGCGATCCCGATCGTGGCCGGCTTCCAGGGGGTGTCGCAGGACACCAAGGACATCACCACGCTCGGTCGAGGTGGGTCCGACACCACGGCGGTTGCCCTCGCGGCCGCACTCGGCGCCGATGTCTGCGAGATCTACACCGACGTCGACGGTGTGTACACCGCCGACCCCCGCATCGCTCCTAGGGCCCGCAAGGTGCCGCGCATTACCTACGAGGAGATGCTCGAACTCGCGGCCAACGGTGCGAAGGTACTGCACTTGCGGTGCGTCGAGTACGCGCGTCGCTTCGATCTCCCGATCCACGTCCGCTCGTCGTTCTCCTCCAACACGGGCACCTTCGTGGTGTCCGACTCGTCCGATCCCGAAGGGGCAGCCGTGGAGCAGCCGATCATCGCCGGAGTTGCCCATAATCTCGGTGACGCCAAGGTCACCATCGTCGGAGTGCCGGACCGTCCGGGTGAGGCTGCTGCGATCTTCCGCGCCGTCGCTGACGCCGAGGTCAATCTCGACATGATCGTGCAGAACGTCTCGGCAGCGGCGACGGGGCGCACCGACGTCACCTTCACCTGCCCCAAGGACGATGCGAAGCGGGCCTTGGTGGCCCTCGGCAAGGTCAAGGACGCCATCGGCTTCGAGGATCTGCGTTACGACGACGGCATCGCCAAGATCTCCCTGGTGGGAGCCGGTATGCGGTCCCACCCCGGGGTGTCGGCGACCTTCTTCGCGGCGCTCTCGGACGCGGGCGTCAACGTCGAGATGATCTCGACCTCCGAGATCCGGATCTCGGTCGTCACCCGCGCCGAGTCCGCGGCGGCTGCGGTGCAGGCCGTCCACACTGCCTTCGGCCTCGATGCCGATGGCGAGGCCGTCGTCTACGGCGGCACCGGCCGCTGATCGGCGATCATCTCGTTGTGTCAGCAGCGAATGGGCAGTGGCCCGCACGAACTAGGCCCTGAATCAGGAGAGCGTGATGACTCGTAAGCCAACGGTCGCCGTCGTAGGCGCCACCGGTCAGGTGGGGGCCGTGATGCGCCGCCTACTCGATGAGCGTGATTTCCCGCTCGGTGAGATCCGGTTCCTGGCCTCCGTGCGCTCAGCGGGCACCACCCTCCCGTGGCGCGGTCGCGAGATCCTCGTCGAGGACGCCGCCACCGCCGACCTCGCCGGTATCGACATCGCCCTGTTCTCAGCGGGTGGTGCGACCTCGAAGGTGCTCGCCCCTCTCTACGCGGCGGCCGGCGCGATCGTGATCGACAACTCCTCCGCGTGGCGGATGGACCCCGACGTCCCCCTTGTGGTCAGCGAGGTCAACCCGGAGGCTCTCGCCGACGTACGCAAGGGCATCATCGCGAACCCGAACTGCACCACCATGGCCGCGATGCCCGTCCTGCGTCCGCTTCACCGGGAAGCGGGTCTGCGCCGACTGGTCGTCAGCACCTATCAGGCGGTGTCAGGTAGCGGCCTCGCGGGCGTCGAGGAACTCGACTCCCAGGTGCGTGCGGCCGTTGGTCAGGACATCACCGCTCTGGTGCATGATGGCCGGGCAGTTTCGATGCCAGAGCCTCGAAAGTACTTGCGCCCCATCGCCTTTGACGTGGTCCCTCTCGCCGGCAGTATCGTCGACGACGGGTCTCTGGAGACCGACGAAGAGCAGAAACTCCGTCACGAAAGCCGCAAGATCCTCGGCATTCCTGGCCTTCTCGTGAGCGGAACATGTGTGCGTGTGCCGGTGTTCACGGGTCACTCGCTGTCGATCAACGTCGAGTTCGATCGACCGATCACGGCCGCACGCGCCATCGAGTTGCTCGAGGGTGCGCCGGGCGTGGAGGTCACCGACATCCCGACCCCGCTTCAGGCCGCGGGCGCCGACCCTTCGTTCGTCGGGCGCATCAGGCAGGACGCGAGCGTCGCCGACGACATGGGCCTGGTGATGTTCGTATGCAATGACAATCTGCGCAAGGGTGCGGCCCTCAATGCCGTACAGATCGCCGAGCTCGTCGCTGCATCACTCTGAGGCGCCGGTTCTGATGCCAGCGCTCTGACCTCCAGGGCAGCGCAGGGCTCGTCAGGGCAGCGCAGGGCTCGTCACGGCAGCGCAGGGCCCGAGATTGCTTCCGAGGTCGCCTTCGCTCCTGTGACGGCGTCCTCGACCGTGACGGCGAACCTCCTGCCGTCGCGCAGTACGAGCGCGATGCCGGGGCCCCGGCGGATTACGGCGGCCGATGCTCGTGCCCACGGGACCCATCGGTAGCCCCAACCGCCCCATTGCAAGGGCTCGACCACGATCGCGCTCGCGTCACTGATGTCGGCGAGCGCTATCACGCGGCGCGGCCATCCCAACCGGCCGAATGCCACCACGAAATTGGTGGCGGTGAGGGTGGCCGTGAGCGATGACATCATCCATCCGAACCCGCCCACCGCGATGCCGATCAGGGCGATGAGCCACCCGACCCAGGTGGGCTGGGTCGACCCCGCGAGCGCGATCACCGAACCTAGGCCGATGGCGACAAGGGCGAGGGTGATGCCGAGTGCGAGAACGGTGATACCCCGGCTGGCACAACGGGCGGTCCAGAGGATGCTCACATGGACACGCTACGTGGCCGCGGACCCGGAGCGGGGCTGCCGCGAAGGACGGCTAGGTGTGCACCGTCATGACCACTGCGGCAGGCCGCCCCGTTTTGGTCGCCCAGGCTCGCGCCGCATAGACTCACGTCCGCTCCACCGGGGTGTGGCGCAGCTTGGTAGCGCGCTTCGTTCGGGACGAAGAGGTCGTGGGTTCGAATCCCGCCACCCCGACACAACGGCAGAAGGCCGACCCCTCGGGGTCGGCCTTTCGTCGTTGGGTGACCCTTAGCGCGAGGTCAGCGTCAGGAGTGTGGCCTCAGGCGGGCAGGCGAACCTCACAGGTGCGAACGGCGAGGTTCCCAGACCGGCGGAGACGTGCAGAAAGGCCCCTCTGCCGTCGACCCCGCCGAAACTGGGATCTCCTGATCCCTCCCATGGCCGTGCATGCCGGGATAGCCCACGAGAACGACCGGTGTCCAGATCGCAATTGGTCACCAGGGCGCCGTAGCCAGGGATCCTGAGTTGCCCGCCGTGGGTGTGGCCCGCGAGCACGAGCCCCGCTCCGTCATCGACCATCGCATCGAGTACCCGGAGATAGGGGGCATGGGTGACACCGACTGCGAGGTCGGCATCGGGGTCGAACGGTCCGGCGACGTGGTCGTAGCGGTCGCGGCCGATGTGGGGGTCGTCGACACCCCGAACGTCGAGCAGACGTCCGTGAATCCCGAGCTTGGCCCGGGCGTTGGAGAGGTCGTGCCACCCTGCCCCGGTGAGAGCGGTCACCAGATCACCCCAGGGCAACTCGGGACGGTCCTGCTCGATGTCGGACGGGCCCTTGAGGTAGAGCCAGGGCGGCACCAGGACGGGTGCGTAATAGTCGTTGGACCCCAGCACGAAGACCCCGGGGCGCGCGAGCAGTGGCTCGAGGGCCTCGAGGGCGCTGGGCACCGCGTCACGATGTGCCAGGAAGTCACCGGTGACCACGACGAGATCCGGGTCGAGGGCCTCGAGTGACCGGACCCACGCGATGCGACCACGGTGACGCGGGGTCAGGTGTAGGTCGGACAGGTGTAGGACGCGAAGGGGGGGCTGGCCGTCGGGAAGTGCCGCGGCGGTGGAGCGTCGAAGCGTGTAGCGGTGAGCCTCGGCCACGCAATAGGCCAGTCCTGCGAGGCCAAGCACGGCAAGTGCGTTGACGCCGCGCCGCGTCGTCGAAGATTCGGACATGCGACCACGATCCCACGCTGCGGGCGCGATCCGCGAGCCGATCGGGCCAGCCATGCGGGAGGATCGGCTCATGAGCACCCTGGAGCAGCAACTGCGCAACAACCTCACCACCGCCATCCGCGCCCGAGACGAGGTGGGCTCTGCCACCCTCCGGATGGCGCTCACCGCGATCAAAAACGAGTCGGTGTCAGGTACTGAATCCCGCGAACTCACCGATGCCGACGTCGTCGGCGTGCTCGGCCGTGAGGCGAAGAAGCGCCGCGAGTCGGCCACGGCCTACGACGATGCTTCTCGGCCTGAGCTCGCCGCACGCGAGCGCGCGGAGCTCGTGGTGCTCGAGTCCTATCTGCCGGCTCAGTTGTCCGAGGACGAACTCATCGCCCTCGTCGCGGCCGCCGTGTCCGAGACAGGAGCCGACAACCCGAAAGCGATGGGCGCGGTCATGAAGGTGCTCACGCCGCGGATCGCTGGCCGCGCCGATGGCGGCCGGGTGGCGTCGGCGGTACGCGCGGCGCTGGGCGCCTGATCGCGTAGATCCCTTGGCGCGTAACTCTTCTGAGGTATTGGTCCACATCGCGCGGGCAGGTGACCACACCGGTCAGGAAGTCACTGGGGAACCGTTGGCGTCGGCGTTGGCGTCGGAGTGATCGAGGGGCCCGGGGTCGGAGACGGCGACGGGCTGCCCGAAGGCGTCGGCGATGCGCTCGGGGAGCCACTGGGCGAAGGCGATCCGGACGCCGAAGGCGACGGCGAGACGCTCGGAGTCGGGAGGGGGGCAAGGAAACTCTCGGGTGTGAGCAGCTCGAACAGCGCTGGCTGGCTGGCCGCGAGGGCGCCGAGCATCGCCTCTTTCCAGATCGGGCCCGGAAGGGTGGAGCCGAATACCTGAGCGAAGTAGCGGCCGCCGATCGTGATGTTCTTCATCGGGAAGCGGTACCCGCCCCGCGGGTCGTACGTGGCGACAGCGGCCGCGAGATCAGGGGTGAAACCGACGAACCACACGGCCGCCGAGTCGTTGATCGTGCCGGTCTTGCCGGCTGCCGGCCGCCCCAGAGACATCGCCTTGCCGGTGCGTCCGGGTAGGGGGCCATCGACCACCTGGCTGAGGATCTTCGCGACGGAGTCTGCGACGACCCGGTCGAGGACCCGCTCGCATGTGGTGCGCGGAATCGGGAGGTCCTTGCCGTCGCGGTCGGTCACCTGCGCGATCGCGATCGTGGAGCAGCGCATGCCGTGATTCGCGATCACCCCGTACGTCGCGGCCATCCCGAGAGGCGTGACCTCCTGGGTGCCGAGGGTGAAGGAGGGGACCCGTTCGAGCGGCGAGCCATCGCCGCGACGCAGCCCGAGTGCCTCGGCGATCTCGGCCGGCCGGCACAGGCCGGTGCGTTGCTCGAGGGCCATGAAGTAGGTGTTGATCGAGTAGGCCGCGCCCTCGAACATGTTGAAGATTCCAGCGCCGGTGGAGTTGTTGACCGTGTACGGGGGGAAGAGTGATCCGTCGGTGCAGTTGGCGAAGCCGTCGAAGATCCCCTTCTGCGGAGAGGGGATCGCCTCGTAGGGCGAGATCCCCTTCTCGAGCGCGGCGGCGAGAGTGAAGGCCTTGAAGGTCGAGCCCGCCTGGGCCCCTTGGCTTCCGCCGTCCTTGATGCCGACGTTGAAGTTGTACGTCGTGTTGCCTAGGCCGCTGGTGCCCCACGAGCGGTTCTGGGCCATCGCGACAACCTCGCCGGTGCCGGGTCGGACCATGGTGATCGCCGCGACCTTGCGGCTGGGGTCCGCACGCGGAATGTGTCCGTCGACCGAGGCCTGTGCAGCCTTCTGAGCGGCGGGGCTGAGTGTGGTGCGGACTGTCAGCCCACCCCGCCGCAGCAGTGCCTCGCGGATGGCAGGGGTTGCACCGAATGCGGGGTCCGATCGAAGGATCCGGTCGACGTAGTCGCAAAAGAACGGGGCATAGGAGGTGGTGCATCCGTTGCGTGCCTTCAGCGGCTTGAGGAAGGTCGCCGTGGGGATCGCGCTCGCGATCTTGGCCTCTGCCACGGTGATGTCACCGAGGTCGGCCATCCGACCGAGGACTTGGGCGCGTCGGTTCTGCGAGGACTTGGGGTTGCGAGTGGGGTCGTAGGCGACGGGCTGCTGGACCGCGCCGGCGAGGGTGGCTGCCTCGACGAGGGTCAGCGTGCTGGCGGACTTGGAGAAGTAGCGCCTCGACGCCGCCTCGACACCGTAGGCGCCGGCACCGAAATAGGCGATGTTGAGATAGCGCTCGAGGATCTCGTCTTTGCTGAACTGGCGTTCGAGGGCGAGCGCGTAGCGCATCTCCTTCAGCTTGCGGGTCATGCTGCGTGCCCGGGCGGCGGCGGCCTCGTCGGGGGTGGCCGCACTGTTGACGAACACGTTCTTGACGTACTGCTGGGTGAGGGTGGAGCCGCCCTGGGTGACAGAACTACCTCCGGCATTGCCCACGACGGCGCGCAATAACCCTCGGACGTCGATGCCCCGGTGTTCATAGAACCTGCCGTCCTCCACGGCGACGATGGCCTGTCGCATGACAGGGGCGATCTCCGACAGGGGAACCTCGACGCGGTTCTGTTCGTAGAGGGTTGCGATCACCGACCCGTCGGCAGCCAGGATGCGCGAGCGCTGCGGCAGGGGTGGAGTGGTCAACTGCGAGGGCAGGGATTCATAGCTCTCGATCGCGGTGCGCGCGGCCACGCCGACCCCGCCGACGAAGGGCAGGGCACCCAGCGCCACCAGCCCGCCCGCCACCGCGCTGACGATGACGAACAGCACGAGTTTGACGAGCGTGGCCGTCATTCCAGCGTGAGCCGATGATGGCCGTGTGGGGGCCCGGGTGGACGCGGGGGGGCCGAGGGGCGCAGACATAGCGTGACGAGGGTACGTCCCGGTGGCCTGCCTGGCCCATCCCGGCTCGCACAGGGGCGTGGGGGAGTCCTGCACCAGCCGGCGGGCTCCGACGTAGCCGGGGTGGCAAGTAGTCCTTTATAACTATCAACGATGGCTTGATATGACCTGACAAAAAGATCTTCTTGCGCGTACTGTGAGCCGCGTCGAGGCACTGCGCCTCGACTCGGCTGGGGGGCCGGATCGCGGGGGGACCGGCGTTGCCGGGCTCTGGTCCGCCTCCGAATCAGCCGGGGGGATGTAAGGGGGTGGGTTGAACGTGAGTTCCATTTCAGAGTGGACAACGTCGGCGTCATGTCGCAGGAGCGACCCGGATGCCTTGTTCGTCCAGGGAGCTGCCCAGAATCGGGCCAAGGTCATCTGTCACGCCTGTTCGGTGCGCACCGAGTGTCTCGCGGACGCACTGGACAACCGAACCGAGTTCGGGGTCTGGGGCGGCATGACTGAGCGGGAGCGGCGAGCGCTATTGCGACGTCGTCCCCACGTCTCGTCCTGGCGCGGACTTCTGGAGACCGCGCGTGCCGAGTACGACGCAGCACTAGGCGGCGGTGGCACCAGCGAGCGTGCTGGCGGGCGACCCGTCGTCGTCAGTTGACGTGGGGCTGACGCCGGGCTTACCCGGCGTCAGCCCTGCTCCGCGAGTGCTGCCCCCACCGCGCGCAGGCCCGCAAGATCGACCACATCGCTGGCCAGCGCCGGGATCGTGGCGACGGGGACTCCGCGGTGAACCGCACTGAATCGCTCGACGAGGCGGAACTGGCGCTCGAAAGTGGCGATGCGGTCTGCGTGAATACGCAGCAGGGCGGCCGTGATCGACTTCGGTGAACCCACCTCGAGCCGGGCCGCAGCTGCTGTCGAGGTTGCGGCATCGAGATCGGGCAATGCGGTGGCCTGCACCCTGTTCAGCACCAGCCCTGCCAGTGGCATGGACTCGGCTTCGAGCCTCTCCACGAAGTAGGAGGCCTCGCGGAGGGCATCGCGCTCGGGTGCGGCAACCACCACGAATGCGGTGTCGGGGGCCTGGAGCATGGCGTAGGTGTCATCCGCCCGTTGGCGGAATCCGCCAAACAAGGTGTCGACCGCACCCACGAAGATCTGGACATCGGTGAGGACCTGTCCACCGATCACCTTGCCCAGCACGGTCGTGAACATTCCGAATCCGGCGGCGAGCACCTTCATGTAGGCACGCCCCCCCGCCTTCGCGGGAGCCGCGAGAAGGCGGATGAAGCGCCCGTCGAGGAATGAACCGAGCCGGCGAGGCGCATCGAGGAAGTCCAGGGCAGACCGCGACGGCGGAGTGTCGACGACGATCAGATCCCATGATTGATCGGCGATGGCGCGGGCTCGAAGTTGTCCGAGTTTCTCCATCGCCATGTATTCCTGGGTGCCCGCAAATGAGCTCGACAGAGACTGGTAGAAGGGATTGGCCAGGATCGTCGCGGCCCGCGTGGCATCGGCATTGGATTCGACGAATTCGTCGAAAGTCCGCTTCATGTCCAGCATCATGGCCGCGAGCGAGCCCTCTCCCGCCGTGCCGGGCACCGGGCGGGGGTCGTTGTCGAGTTCGGTGAGCCCGAGCGATTGTGCGAGTCGCCGCGCGGGATCGATGGTGAGCACCACGACGTTGCGGCCGCGTTCGGCCGCACGAAGCGCGAGAGCCGCGGCCGTCGTGGTCTTGCCCACCCCGCCCGCACCGCAGCACACGACGACTCGAATAGATCGGTCATCGAGCAATGCGTCGACGTCGAGGGACGGCGCGCGAGGGACGACGTCGTGGGCATGGGTCATGCCATTCCCTGCTCTCGCAAGGACTCAGCGAACTCATAGAGTGTGCCGACGTCGACCCCGTCGGGCATGAACGCGATCTCGTAGGTCGGCCGGTGGAGTGCCTGGATGTTCTCGCGTTCGCGCTGTTCGAGTGCGACCCGCTCGGCGTGGTCGGCCGCCTCGGCGATCAGCACGTCGACGATCGTCGAGCCAGATACGTCAACCAGTGAGCCGGCCAGTGTGCCCGACGCGGTGAGCACACCCGCACTCGAGAGCTCGGCCGCGATCGCTGCGACATCGAATGAGTGGCGTCGCGCCTTGGTTTGGTTCGTGCGGTTGAGTCGCGGCCGACGGATCTGGTTCACGATCACGCCGCCGACCGGCAGTCCAGCCTCACGTAGGGCCTGCACACCGTCCGCCGTCTCTTGCACCGGCATCTCCTCGAGCAGGGTGACCACGTGGACCGCGGTGAGGCGCGAGCCGATCACGGCCATGACGGCGTCGGCTTGGGTACGGATCGGTCCGCTGCGCGCCAGCCCGGCGACTTCGGCGTTGACGTTGAGGAACCGAGCGATCCGACCCGTCGGGGGTGCGTCCATGACGACCGCGTCGTAGACCGGGACGCCGTCCTGCTGGCGGCGGACGGCCTCTTTGGCCTTGCCCGTGAGTAGGACGTCGCGCACCCCGGGCGCCACAGTCGTCGCGAAGTCGATAGCGCCCATGCGCCGCAAGGCGGTGCCGGCGCGGCGCAGGTTGTAGAACATCTCGAGGTACTCGAGCAGTGCCTCCTCGGCGTCGACGGCGAGGCCGAAGACCTCGCCGCCACCGGGGGCCACGGCCATTCGTCGTTCGGCGTAGGCAAGGGGAGGCACATCGAAAACCTGGGACAGGCCCTGGCGCCCCTCGACCTCGATGATCAGCACACGGTGGCCACCTGTGGCGAGGGCGATCGCGAGCGACGCTGCGGCGGTGGTCTTGCCCGTGCCGCCCTTGCCTGTGATGACGTGGAGGCGAACTCCGTCCCAGTCGACCTCACGGTCAGCCGCCTTCTCGGGGTCGGGTCGGGGGGACGAGGGCATGGGTCGAGCGTACGGCGCCACGCCCCTGGCGGCTCCTCGACCGGACGGCCACGGTCTATTGGGGGCGAGCGGTGGTCCGCAAGTGCCCGCGAGGCTCTAGGGTCGGCACATGACGACTTGGGAGTACGCCACCGTCCCTCTACTCATCCACGCCACGAAGGCGATCCTGGACTCGTGGGGTCAGGATGGCTGGGAGTTGGTCCAGGTCGTGCCCGGGCCCAACGCCGACAACATGGTCGCCTACCTGAAGCGCTCGAAGGGCTGAGGTTCGTGTCCGCCGCTGAGGCGCGCCTCGCCGAGCTGGGCCACGTCGTCCCGGATGTCAGCCCGCCGATCGCGGCCTATGTGCCTGCCGTACGTACCGGCTCGTACATCTACACCTCCGGTCAGTTGCCCATGGTCGGCGGCGTCCTGCAGGCGACGGGCAAGGTGGGGGCCGATGTGAGCGCCGAGGACGCCAAGGCGCTCGCCGCGATCTGCGCTCTCAACGCCATTGCCGCGGTGAAGGCGGTGATCGAGGATCTCGACCGCGTCGTGCGGGTTGTCAAGGTGGTCGGCTTCGTCGCGAGCGCGCCCGAATTCACCGGGCAGGGTGGTGTCATCAACGGTGCCAGCGAGTTGCTCGGCGCGGCATTCGGCGACGCCGGCGTCCACGCGCGATCCGCCGTGGGTGTCGCGGTGCTGCCGCTCGATTCACCAGTCGAGGTCGAGATCATCGTTGAGGTGAGTCCGTGAACGCCATGGATTTGGCGGGTTTGCTCAACCGCAAGCGCGAGCGAGCCGAGTCCCTCGTGCACGGACTGGGCACCTGGACTCCGCCCCCGATCCGCAACGCCGCGACCGTGTGCCTGTTGCGCACCGGCGCCGACGGCCCTGAGATCTTCCTGATGCGCCGCAATGCCTCGATGGCCTTCGCCGCGGGGATGTACGTCTACCCGGGCGGGGCAGTCGAGACATCGGACTCCACCGTGCGCCTCGCCGGACACGTCGATCTAGCCGAGCTAGGTGACCGAATGTTCACCGAGGACCCCGCTGCACTTCTGGCCGCCGCCGCGCGCGAGACCTTCGAAGAGTGCGGAGTACTGCTCGCCGTCACGGCCGACGGAGGCCGGGTGGTGTGGGACGACGACCTCGATGTCGAGCGCGCCGCGCTGGCCGCAAGTGAGATCGAGTTCGCCGATCTGCTCGCGCGCAGGGGCCTTGTGGTCGACGACTCAGCGCTGATCCCTTTTGCGCATTGGGTCACCCCCGCGGTCGAGGACCGGCGCTTTGACACCCGGTTCTTCGTCACCTCACTGCCCGAGGGTCAGGAAGCCAGGCATCTCGGCGGCGAGGCGGACCGTGTCGCGTGGTGGCGCCCGTCGGCCGCACTGGCCGAGTCGGCAGCTGGGCACCTGCCGCTGCTGACGCCCACCGTGGCCGCACTGGAGATGCTCGCCGAGCACACTGATGTGGCCTCGGCACTGGCGGCGGCCGCGCTCGCTGAGTTCGCGCCGCTGCTCCCGCAGCCCTACGTCGGCGCTGACGGCGAGATCGCATGGCGGCTCGTCCACGCACGTACGGGCGTCACGATCGACAACCTTGAGGCCACGCCGCCCAGCGAGACCGACGGGGTTCGCGGTATTCGTGGCGCAGCGAAGTCCGGGCTCGTGGCCAATCCCCCGGTTGCCAGCGCCGCAGAGGGCAGCCAGAGCGGCCAGATGTCTTGAGCGGAAAGGTGATTCCGCTGGGTGACTCAGCTCCATGGGTGGGCGGTGTCGTCACTGATCGCGCGACATGTGTGCTCGCGGGAAATCCGAGCCCCATGACCCTGGAGGGCACCAACACCTGGGTGCTGCGCGAACCCGGGTCGAAGGTGGTCGTCGTCGTCGATCCTGGCCCGGACGACATCGGCCACCTCGATGCGATCATGTCCGAAGTCGGCGAGGGCCGCATCGCGCGCATCCTGCTCACCCACGGGCACCCCGATCATTCCGACGGCGCCCGATCACTCTCGGCCCGCAGCGGGGCACCGGTAGCGGCGCTCGATCCGTTGCACCGCCTCGGCGACGAGGGGATCGTCGGAGGTGAGCGAGTGATCGTCGACGGTCTCGAGATCGAGATCATCGCGACTCCCGGGCACACCGACGACTCTCTCTCGTTTCACCTCGTGCGCGATGGCGCATTGCTCACGGGGGACACCGTTCTCGGGCGCGGCCCGACGGTGGTCGCCCACCCCGAGGGCCGCCTCGGTGACTACCTTGACTCGCTGACCCGCCTGCGTGAGCTCGCGGAGGCGACCTCGGCGCGGTGGGTGCTTCCGGGACATGGGCCCGTGGTGACGGAGCCGGCAGCCGCAATCGAGGCTTACCTCGCCCATCGGGCTGTGCGCCTCGACCAGGTTCGTGCCTCGGTCGCTGGTGGTGCGAGCAGTGCGGACGAGGTGCTCGAGGATGTCTACCGCGACGTGCCCCGCGCACTGTGGCCAGCTGCGCGACTCTCGGTGCTCGCGCAGCTCGCCTACCTTGACGAACCCGGAGCGGGCTAGCGCGAGCGGCGCTGCAGACGCTCGACGTCCAGGAGGACGACGGAACGAGACTCGAGGCGGAGCCAGCCGCGCGAGGCGAAGTCGGCGAGGGCCTTGTTCACCGTTTCCCGCGAGGCCCCGACGAGTTGGGCGAGTTCCTCCTGGGTCATGTCGTGCGTGACATGGAGGCCGTCGGGCCGTGACTGGCCGAATCGCTCTCCGAGATCGAGCAGCGCCTTGGCGACGCGGCCGGGGACATCGGAGAACACGAGATCGGCCATTGCCTCGTTGGTGCGCCGCAACCGCTGGGCCAGGGCCTGCAGGAGTGACTCGGCGACCTCGGGCCGGCCGGTAAGCCACGGTCGGAGGGCCTGGTGGCCTAGCCCTAGGACGATGGCGTCGGTGAGCGCGGTTGCCGTAGCGGTGCGGGGGCCGGGGTCGAACAAGGAGAGCTCGCCGAACATCTCGCCCTCGCCCATGACCGCGAGGAGGGACTCGCGTCCGTCGCTTGAGGCGTGACCAAGCTTGATCTTGCCCGAGGTGACGACATAGAGCCGGTCACCGGGCTCGCCCTCGTGAAAGAGGATGTCGCCCTTGAGCAGGCGCCTCTCGTCCATCGATGACTTGAGGGCTGAGGCAGCCTCAACGTCGAGTGCGGCGAACAGAGGTGCGCCCATCAGTGCGTCGTCCACGAGGGACCTCCTTGCGGGATGCCGCGGGTCCGCGGCGATCGAGTGGCAGGGGACAGTCTGGCCTATCGAAGCGACATTCGGTCACCACGACGTGCCTGCCCTCGGCTATCGGGGCGCTGGAGATCTCCCCCCGGGCCGGGTTGGTGGCGCTTTCTAGCGGCGCATCGGGCTGTCGGGCAGGATCTGCAGGGCTAGCAGTGGCTGCTCTCGATAGCGGGCAATGAGCTCGTTGGTCACGAGGTCGATGCGGCGGTGGAGCTCCCGGCGGAAATTCGAGAGTTTGTCCTCGGCGGTGACCAGATCAAGGACCAACCGCTCGGTGGCCGCAGGGTCGGAGCGGTCGACCTGGCGGGCCCAGACTTCGGAGAGGTCGGGAAGCGGCGGGATGTCGTCGATGGGAAAAACGTCGACATGTGCCAGCCGGTGCACGGAGGACTGAGCGTCGGTGAGTACTCGTCTGAGGTCGGCGACCGGGTCCTGATTGGGCGCCTGGGAACGCGCGACGTCGAGTCGGGCCTGGATGATGCGTCGCCAGTAAGAGACCCGGGTCTCCTCCTGGGCGAGGTCGGTCCGCGCGGCGCGGAGGTCCGCGAGCGAGAGGCGGTCGTAGGCCGTGTCGCGCACGGGCGGCGGCTCGGCGGCGCGTGCCGCCTTGCGTGCTGCCCTACGGGCCTTCGCCTCAGCCGCGCGCGCCGCGGTGTCCTCCGCCAGGGAGTCACCCGGCTCGGAGCCGCCTGTGCTGGTCACTGTGCTGCCTTCGTCCTGGAGCCGTCATGGAGATTCCCCGTGCCTGTCATCGGCACAGTAGAGGAAAACCTGAGGTGAGGCGCGTGTGCGGGATGAGCGCTCCGGGCGACGTAGGCTGGCGACCAATGTCCGGACCCGAGTTCACCCTGCCGACCGGGGAGTCCCGTACGGCCCTAGTACGACGTGCCCGACGGATGAACAAGATCCTTGCTGGGGCCTATCCTGAGGCCCACTGCGAGCTCGACTTCACCTCGCCGCTGGAGTTGGTCGTGGCGACCGTCCTGTCGGCCCAGTGCACGGATCGGCGGGTCAATCTCGTCACCCCGGCTCTGTTTGCGCGCTACCCCACGGCAGCGCACTACGCATCTGCTGATCGCACCGAGCTCGAAGAGCTCATCCGCTCCACGGGGTTCTTCCGCGCCAAGGCGAACTCCCTCGTAGGCCTCGGTCAGGCGCTGTGCGAGCGCTTCGAGGGCGAGGTGCCCGGTCGGCTCGCCGACCTCGTCACCCTTCCCGGTGTCGGTCGAAAGACCGCCAATGTCGTTCTCGGCGACGCATTCGGCATCCCCGGGATCACGGTCGACACCCATGTAGGCAGACTCGCGCGGCGATTCGGGTGGACCACTGCGGCCGATCCCGACAAGGTCGAGGCGGAGGTCGGCACCCTCATCCCGCGTCCGGAATGGACTGTTCTCTCACACCGGGTGATCTTCCACGGTCGGCGGTGCTGCCACGCGCGCAAGCCCGCGTGCGGAGCGTGTCCCCTGGCCCGAGAGTGCCCGTCGTACGGCGAGGGCCCCACAGACCCCGTCGAGGCAGCGCTACTTGTCACCACTGAGGGGCGACGATGACGTCGCAACCCTCGGCGGCTGCCCTGCCCGACTGGCTCCTGCCGATGGAGAAGCTCGCGCAGAACGTTCTGGCCGAGCAGCTTTCGCGCTTCGTCCCGCCTCCCGAGGGGGGTCGCGAATCTGCGGTCCTGGTGCTGTTTGGTGAGGGCGAACTCGGCCCCGATTTGTTGATCATTCAGCGCGCCTCGACCGTGTCGAGCCATGCGGGGCAGCCCGCCTTCCCCGGCGGTGCTGTGGACGACTCCGACTCCAGTGTCGTGGCGGCCGCACTACGTGAGGCCGAGGAGGAGACGGGTGTTGATCCTTCGGGTGTGCACATCTTCGGCACGCTTCCGGCGCTCTTCCTTCCTGCGAGCGGGTTCGTCGTCACGCCCGTTCTCGGATGGTGGCATTCCTCGTCGCCCGTGGGGGTGGTCGACCCCGGTGAAGTCGAGTCGGTGCTGCGCATTCCCGTGTCGGAGTTCCTCGACCCGGCTAACCGGATGCTCGTCGTTCACCCCTCGGGATACGAGGGTCCAGGTTTCGAGGTGGGAGGTCTGCTGGTCTGGGGCTTCACCGCGGGCCTCCTGTCGCGGCTGTTCGCCCTGGCCGGTTGGGAACTGGCCTGGGATTCTTCCGTTACCCGAACACCCCCGGAGCCCTGGTGAACTTCCTCGACATCGTCGTCGTGCTCATCGCGGCGGGTGCTGCGCTTTCCGGTTGGAAGCGCGGGCTCGTCGGTGGTGTCCTGTCCTTCGCCGGATTCCTCGCGGGCGCGATCATCGGGGCGGTGGTCGCCCCGCATTTCATCGGTGGCCTGACGGGCTTCGTGGCGTTCCTCGCAGGCATCGGGATCGTGATCATCGCGGCAGGTGCCGGCAACCTGGTGGCCGGGCTGCTCGGCTCGTGGATTAGGCGGCAGGTCTCCTGGCGGCCGGTGCGCGTGGTCGATTCGGTGGGAGGTGCCCTGTTCAGCGTCCTCACCGTGGCGCTCGTTGCCTGGGTGCTCGCGTCGGCGGCGGCTGTGGCCCCGCTCGGGGCCTTGTCGAGCCAGGTCCGGGGTTCGGCCGTCCTTGGCGAGATCGATCGACTCCTGCCCGAGACCACACGTGATTGGGTGAGTGGACTTCGTTCCGCCCTGGACTCCACTGGGCTCCCCCAGGCTTTCTCCGGATTCACCCTCGATCCGGTGATCCCCATCGCCGAGCCCGATCCGGCGTTGCTGAAGGACCCCGCGGTCCGCAAGGCGTGGGGCTCGCTGGTGAAGGTCGAGGGTGTCGCGACCGCATGTAGTACTCGGGTCGATGGTTCGGGCTTCGTCTTCGCCAAGGACCACGTCATGACCAATGCCCACGTTGTGGCCGGGATCGACAATCCCGATGTCCTCGTGCGCGGCACGGGTAAGCGTTGGCCGGCTCGGGTGGTCTATATCGACCCGCGGCTCGATGTCGCCGTGCTGTACGTCCCCGGCCTCAATGCGCCCGTGCTCACCTTCGCAGGTGCGGCGAAGGCTGGCGCCTCAGCGGTGGTCGCGGGGTTCCCGGGTGGAGGCACGCTCACCGCGACGTCGGCACGAATCCGGGGGACGATCTCCGCCCGGGGCTCGGATATCTACGGCCGTGGCACCGTCATCCGTCAGGTGTACTCCGTGCGCGGCACCATTCGACCGGGCAACTCCGGTGGCCCGCTCCTGGCTCCCGACGGCAGGGTCGACGGCGTCGTCTTCGCCACGTCGATCGATGATCCCGAGACCGGGTACGCCTTGACGGCGGCGTCGATCACGGTGGCCGCGCGTGCGGGCGCGCGATCCAGTGTCGCTGTGGCGACTGGGTCGTGCTCAACGCGCTGATCGCGTGACGTGGGTGCGCCCAGGCAGCTCGGACACGGTTGTTTTGCACGCCTGCGGTGATCGGTGGCTTGTGATTGACGTGATGCAGGGCCGGTGCCGTGGGTGATCGTTTGTGATCGCTGTGGGCGTAAATGTTGTTGTGTATCAACGGGTTTCGGGGGCCTGTTTGGTGGGGGCACTGTCAGTGGTGGTCTCTAGGGTTGTCTCATGTCCTCCTCCTTCTCCCGCTCCGGTTCGGGGTCGCCGGGTGATCCGGGTGTGGTGATGGCGGGGTTGGTCGCGCAGCTCGGGCAGGTGGTTGGTCAGCTCGCGGAGCTCACGGCGGAGGGCGCGTGGTCGCAGGTGCCGTCGGCGGCGCTGTCGGAGTTGGTGGCGGCGGTGCATGTGGCTCTTGATCGTGGTGAGGCCCTCGCCACGGTGGCGACGGGGGTGTTGGAAGGGTCGGGGGTGCTCGCGGTTGAGGGGTTCGTGACGGCCAAGCGCTGGCTGCAAACGGTGTGCGGTCATTCCGCCGGGCAGGCGGGTGCGGTGTTGGGCCGGGCCCGTGATCTGCGCGGTGATTTCCCCGCGACCGAGCAGGCCTGGCTTGGGGGTTCGGTGAGTTCCGGGTCGGTGCGGGAGATCACTACGGGGATCAACACGGCCTTGGCCGGGATGGGCGCCGCGGAGGCGACGGCGAACCGGGTCGTTGCTGAAGGGATCCTGCTGCAGGTCGCGAAAGCCGCCGGGCCGGCTCAGGTGCGCCGGGCAGCGGCCCGGTTGCGG
>WLRQ01000002.1 GCA_009697815.1 Actinomycetota bacterium | reverse complement strand
CGGCCACCACACCACGCTGGGAGACCAACCACCCCAACCACCTGAACAACCACCAGACCAACCGAACGAACCCCCTCCACCCGAACAACCACCAGACCCACCACCCTTCTAGTCGAGGGCGTGTCCCGGTGGGGTGCCATAGGCGACCCCTCCGTTGGCCAAATCCCCTGTCATCACTGGCGAATCGAGCGAGCAGCTGCTCGCACCGAACATGATCCGAGCGTGCCCGCAAGGCCGCTGTCGTCCATCCGAGTGCGACGAGGCACCATGGAAACCTCATGGCTGCCCCCACGCTCGCCGACCTCATGCCCGCCACCCCGGACGAGGACTCCCTCTACGACGCGTTCACGACCTGGACGCAGGCGCAGGGCCTGACGATGTACGCGGCGCAGCAGGAGGCCGTGCTCGAACTGATCACCGGGGCGAACGTCATCCTGGCCACTCCGACGGGGTCGGGGAAGAGCCTGGTGGCGACGGCCGCACACTTCGTGGCACTCGCCGGCAAGCGGCGAAGTTTCTACACCGCCCCGATCAAGGCGCTTGTGTCGGAGAAGTTCTTCGCCCTCTGCGACACCTTTGGTGCCGAGAACGTCGGCATGCTCACCGGCGACGCGAGCGTGAACCCCGATGCAGCGATCATCTGCTGCACGGCGGAGGTGCTGGCCAACATTGCACTGCGCACCGGACGCGAGGCCGACGTTGGCCTCGTGGTGATGGATGAGTTCCACTTCTACGCCGAGCCCGACCGCGGCTGGGCCTGGCAGGTGCCCCTGCTCGAGTTGCCGCAGGCCCAGTTCCTTTTGCTCTCAGCCACTCTCGGCGATGTCGGTTTCTTCACCAGCGACCTCACCAAGCGCACCGGGAGGCCAACGGCGCTCGTGAGTTCCACCCAGCGGCCCGTGCCGCTCTACTACGACTACGTCCTCACCCCGATCCAGGAGACGATCGAGGGCCTGCTCGCCGGTGGGCAGGCGCCGGTCTACGTCGTGCACTTCACCCAGGAATCGGCCATCGAGCGGGCGCAGGCGTTGATGAGCATCAACGTGTGCACCCGCGAGGAGAAGGACAGGATCGCCGAACTGATCGGTGACTTCCGGTTCACTGCCGGCTTCGGCCGAACGCTCTCTCGTCTGGTGCGCCATGGCATCGGCGTGCACCACGCCGGGATGCTGCCGAAGTACCGACGACTTGTCGAAACCCTCGCCCAGGCGGGGCTCCTGAAAATCATCTGCGGCACCGACACCCTCGGGGTCGGGATCAACGTGCCGATCCGCACCGTGCTGTTCACGGGCCTGAGCAAGTACGACGGCGTCACCACGCGCCACCTTCGAGTGCGCGAGTTCCACCAGATCGCCGGGCGCGCGGGCCGCGCTGGCTACGACGACGCTGGGGGTGTCGTCGTCCAGGCGCCCGAACATGTGATCGCGAACGAGAAGGCGCTGGCCAAGGCCGGTGACGACCCACGTAAGCGACGCCAGGTCGTGCGCAAGAAGCCCGCCGAGGGTTTCGTGTCATGGGGCCAGCCGACGTACGACCGGCTCGTATCCTCCGAGCCCGAGACGCTCACCTCGCAGTTCTCTGTCACCCACTCCACGATCCTCAACATCCTCGCCCGTCCCGGTGACCCGGTCGCCGCGATGCGGACCTTGCTGACGGAGAACCACGACTCCGAAGCCGCACAGCGCCGTCACATCCGGCGAGCCATCGCGATCTACCGTGCACTCTTGGCCGGTGGGGTTATCGAGAGGCTTGACGCGCCCGAGGACGACGGTCGCACGATCCGCCTCACCGTCGACCTGCCGGCCAACTTCGCCCTCAACCAGCCGCTCTCGCCATTCGCCCTCGGCGCTCTTGATCTTCTCGACATCGAGGAACCGACCTACGCGCTCGATGTCGTCTCGGTGATCGAGTCGATCCTGGACGATCCTCGGCAGGTTCTGCATGCCCAGACGAATAAGGCTCGGGGTGAGGCCGTCGCGGTGATGAAGTCCGAGGGCATCGAGTACGACGAGCGCATGGAGCTGCTGCAGAGCGTCACCCATCCGCGGCCACTCGCCGAGCTGCTTGGCGTCGGGTATGAGATCTACAAGCAGGGCCACCCGTGGGTCGCCGACTATGCACTGCGTCCTAAGTCCGTCGTGCGGGACATGTTCGAGCGGGCCATGAACTTCGTGGAGTTCGTCGGCTTCTATCAGCTCGCACGATCCGAGGGCCTCGTGCTGCGCTATCTCGCCGACGCGTATCGCACCTTGCGCCAGACCGTGCCGGACTCCGCGCGTACCGAGGAACTCGACGACATCATCGAATGGCTCGGCGAGATGGTCCGGCAGGTCGATTCCAGCCTGCTCGATGAGTGGGAACAATTGCGCGCCGGAACGGATGAGGATGGCGCGGGCGCGCGTCCGACACCGGCGGGCCCGCCCAGGGTCACCGCGAATACCCGCGCGTTCCGGGTCCTGGTGCGCAATGCGTTGTTCCGCCGGGTCGAACTCGCCGCCCGTCGCGATTGGCTGGCCCTCGGCGATCTTGACTCCGCCGACGGCTGGGGCGCCGACGAGTGGCGGGAAGCGCTAGAGCCGTACTTCGCGGAGCACCGCGATATCGGAACGGGCCCCGACGCCCGCGGCCCGGCCCGGTTGATCATCGAGGAGGTGCCCGGACACTGGAGTGTGCGTCAGATCCTGGACGACCCCGCGGGCGACCACGACTGGGGATTCACCGTGGATATCGACCTGGCGGCCTCCGATGAGGCGGGCGAAGCGGTGCTCACACTCATGGCTGTCGACCGGCTCTGAGCTCGATCGCTGCTGGCCTCCGGATCGGTTGCGTGCCGCGGAACAACGCGCTGCGGCGGGTCGCCTGCTCGTGGGCAGAGTCCTACTCCTACCATCGGGTCGGGAATCTGACTGGCCAGGTCCTTCGGGTGGTGGCCGAATCTGAGGAGACGACGTGTCGGTGCACGAGGAATCACGCCAGGGCACGGCGTCAGGACCCGCGGTCCCAGGATCCGGTGCGGGCGCGGCTGCGGATGTCCTGGCCATCATCGAGACGGCCCTGGGTGTTCGGCTCCCCATCAAGATCCGGTGCTGGGACGGCTCCGAGGCGGGCAATCCCGACGCCGACGCCACGCTCGTGCTGGTCAATAGCCGCGCGCTCAGCCGACTTCTCTGGGCACCCAACGAGCTGGGCCTGGTGCGCGCCTACGTCTCGGGCGACCTCGACTTCGAGGGCGATATCTACAGCGTTCTGGACATGCAGGATGTCATCAAGCGCATCGCTTACCACGAGAAGGTCGGCCTCACCGCAGGCCAGCGCCTCCGGGCCCTGGCCACGGTCGCCAAGTTGGGCGCGCTCGGGATGCCACCCGCGCCTCCGCCCGAGGAACTTCGCCCACGACGCGGCCCCATCCACACCAAGAGCCGCGACGCCGCGTCGATCTCGCACCACTACGACGTCGGCAACGACTTCTACCGGCTGATCCTGGGCCCGAGCATGGTCTACTCCTGCGCCTACTGGACCGAGCAGCCGAGTGAGACTTACCGGCTCGAGAACGCCCAGCACGACAAGTGCGAGCTGATCTGCACCAAGCTCAGCCTCCGCCCAGGAATGCGCATGCTCGATGTCGGCTGTGGCTGGGGGTCACTCGCCATACATGCGGCGTCCAAGCACGGCGTCAGCGTCGTCGGCGTCACCCTGAGCCAGGAGCAGGCGGCATTTGCCCGTGCCCGGGTCGAGGCAGAGGGCCTCTCCGATCGGGTCGAGATCCGCATCCAGGACTATCGCGACGTCGTCGACGGCCCCTACGACGCGATCTCGAGCGTGGGTATGTCCGAGCACGTAGGCCTGGCCAAGATGACGGCCTACACCCAAACCTTGATGAACCTGTTGCCCCCGGGCGGTCGCCTGCTTAACCACGCGATCGCCTCGGTGCGCACCCTTCCTGCGCCGAGCAGAAGAGATTCCGGATTCATCCAGCGCTACATCTTCCCCGACGGCGAAGTGCCGCCGCTAAGTACGACTCTTGACGCACTCGAGAAGGTCGGCTTCGAGGTTCGCGACTCCCAGGCACTGCGTGAGCACTACGGGCTCACGCTCCGCGCCTGGGTCGACAACCTGCGCGACGCCTGGCCGCAAGCCGTCGAGATGGTGGGGGAGGCCCGTGCCCGCACGTGGCTGCTGTACCTCGCCGCATGTGCGCTCGCATTCGAGCACGGCAATATCACGATTCATCAGGTGGTTGCCGTCCGCCAGGGCGAGCGTGCCGCGAGTGGTCTGCCGCTGACCCGCACCGAATGGCTCAACGGCTGATTGGCCCTCGCAAAGTACGCGAGATCGCCTAAGGAATAGCCGACGCCGCAGGACATGAATCCTGAATGTCCATGCAGGACAGTACCTTTCGACCCTCCCAATTTCGTTGAGGGCGTCGATTCGCGATAGTGTCGCGCCTCATGTCTCCCCTCGCCATGCCACGTCTGGGCCGCCACGTGGTCGCCGACGTCGATAGCTGCACTCACGAACTGCTCGACGACGCCGCAGGCCTGGAACTACTTCTGCGAGAGGCAGCCCGGGTGGCGGGCGCAACATTGCTCAGCGCGCACCACCACCGGTTCGAGCCGTTCGGTGCATCAGCGATGTGTGTGCTCTCGGAATCTCACATCTCAATTCACACCTGGCCAGAGCTCGGCGCTGCAACCCTCGACGCGTACACCTGTGGCGACCATGCGGATCCGCGCAGAGCGATCGACCACGTCCTGCGTGTCCTAGAGCCCGGGGGTGTCCGGCTCGTCGAGTTAGCACGCGGTGGCGATTCGCTGGAGTCGAGGCCGATCCCGTGGCCGTCGAGTGCCCGTGCCTGACATGGGGTCGACGTACGAGCCGGTGGCCGTGATTCGCGAGAGTGTCACGCCCTTCGACACATTCGTCCATGACCTCACGGTCGTGCACGCGTCAGGGCAGTCCGCTTTCCAGCACTACGTGATCGGCGAGAATCCTGCCTTCGGGCGAATGCTGGCGCTCGATGGGGTGATCCAGAGCACCGAGGCCGACGAGTTCATCTATCACGAGGGGATCGTGCAGCCGGCGATGCTCGCTGCCGGTTCGCCGAGGTGGGTGCTGATCCTCGGTGGCGGAGAGGGCGCCACGGCTCGTGAGGTGCTGAGATGGTCGTCGATTGTCCGCTTGGACATGGTGGACATCGACGCCGAAGTGGTGGCGGCCTGCCGAGAACACCTGCCGCGTCATCATCAGGGCGCCTTCGACGATCCGCGCCTAGCCCTCGTGCATGCGGACGCCGTCGGCTACCTGAAGACCCAGGGGGGTTCGGGGGCGAAGTATGACGTGGTGATCAGCGATATGACCGATCCCGTGGAGGAGGGCCCGGCCACGTTCTGCTTCACACGCGAATACTTCGCGTCGGTGTCCGAGGTACTCACAGATAGTGGAGTGCTTGTGGTTCAGGCTGGGCCTGTATCGCCGGTCGAGATCGCACTGCACGCGAAGGTGATTCGCACCCTCCACGCCGAATTCCCCTATGTCGCGCCGTATTCCATTGATGCGCCGTGCTATTCGCGGCCCCTTGGTTTCGTTTTGGCAAGTCGCGAGCCGCTCCTGCCTCGGCTCACAGCCTCGCGCACTGGGTCAGCTCTCGCGGTGCTGCCGGGTCGCACTGAGTGGCTCACGGCGGCCTCACTCGAGGGTCGGCTTGATCCCCCGCCATATCTTCTGGGCGCAATCGCGGCACGCGAGGACGTCTACACCGACATGGCACCGCCAAGCACGGGTCACAGTGCCGGATGGGAGATCTGATCCGGCCACCCGCGCCAGGTGAGGCCCGCGGTGCGGCGGATCAGGGAACCAGGCGCCGGCGTAGCGCCCGTACCAGTTCATCGATTCCCCACACGATGATCGGGAACAGTGGTAGCACCGCGAGGTGCCGCCACGGCGGCAGCGCCATCCCGAGTGCGGGCGCGACGACGGGGATAGTGACGATCGCGAAGCTGAACACGAGCTCGAACGCGATTCCCCAGAGCAGCAAGCGATTACTGAATACACCGATCGAGAACAGTGATGCACGCTCGGTGCGAGCCGCGAACGCCGTACCGACCTGACATGCGACGATCGCAAGGAAGGTCATGGTCGTGGCCTGGAGGTAGGTCTCGCGCAGAGGGCTCCCGGCATCGACATTCGCGCCCAGAGTCCAGCCGCCGTCGAGCAGGACCCAGAAGAATGCACCCATCACGAGGACTGCGGAGACACCCCCGAGAAGTAGCCACGCCCGTATGAGAAGGCCGCCGCGGATGAGCCGTTCACTTCGCGGCCTTGGCGGACGATCCATGAGCCCCGGCTCGGCGCGTTCACGACCGAGGGCGAGTGCGGGCAGCGTCTCCGTGCCGATGTCGATCGCGAGGATCTGCAGCACGGTGATGGGCAGCGGAACGCGACCTCCTGACAGGGCGAACACCAGGAAGGGCACGACCTCGGGTGTGGCATGGGCGAAGATGTAGAGCACGAACTTCCGGACGTTGTCATAGACCCGCCGTCCGGCCTCGACGGCCCCCACGATGGTTCCGAAGTTGTCGTCTGTGAGAACCATCGTGGCCGCCTCTCGGGCGACATCCGTGCCGTTCATGCCCATGGCCACGCCGATGTCGGCTTGGCGGAGTGCAGGCGCATCGTTTACCCCGTCGCCTGTCATGGCAACAATGTCACCTGCTTGCTGCAACGAGTCGGTCACGCGCATCTTCATCTCGGGTGAACTGCGAGCCAGCACGATCTCGCGGGTTCCGACGAGGAACTCGTCGAACTCGGCCTCAGTGAGCGAATCGAGTTCGTCCGCGTTGATGGTGAAGGGATTCTCGCCGCCGATCCCCACCTCGCGCGCGATCTCACCCGCGGTGAGCCGGTGATCACCCGTCACGACGATGATTCGTATCCCTGCTGTGTGGCAGGCCTCGACTGCGGCCCTGACCTCGGGCCTGGCTGGGTCGAGGAGCGCAACGAACCCCACCATCGTGAGGCCGGCCTCGGCCTCGTCGCGACGATCGGGGACGACGTCTCCGTCGATCTCGCGGGAAGCGACCGCAAGGAGCCGTAGTCCTCGGGCCGCGTAACTGGCCACGGCCGACGCAACTTCCTCGCGCAGTGCGGCGGTCAAGGGCCGAGCGATGCCCTCGGAGTCGATCAGTGATGTGCAGCGCGCCAGGACTTCCTCGGGGGCGCCCTTCGTGTGGACCACGGTCCCGCGTGTTTCGGTGTCGATGGTGCTCATCAGCCGCAGTTGGGGATCGAAGTGGAACATGCGCAGGCGATTCGCTGTGCGACGTTGCGGATCGACATCAGCGCCGAGTGCGCGAGCGGCATCGAGTAGAGCTAGGTCCGTGGGGTCGCCGACCCCTTGCCCCGGGCGGCTCGGGTCAAGCTCGGACGTGTTGCACCTCGAGAGGACCTCGGCTAGCAGGGCTCTGACTGCGGGTCCGAAGGCGTTGACGGTGACGGCGTCTTGCGGGGTGACAGGCAGCGCTGCGCCCATGGAGATCTCGCCGGCGGGCGTCCACGCCGCGACGGCATGCATTCGGTTTTCCGTCAGGGTGCCGGTCTTGTCCGTGCAGATCACGCTCGTCGAGCCGAGGGTTTCGACCGCGCTCAGTCTCTTCACGAGTGCGCCCTTGCGTGCGAGTTCCCGCACTGCGACGGCGAGAGCCAGCGTGATCGTTGGGAGGAGGCCCTCGGGGACGTTCGCGACGATGAGCCCGATGGCGAAGTTCACGGAGTCCCCGATCGAGAGCCCTGCGATCAGCGCTCCGAGTGGGATGAAGGCCAATGCCACCCCCACCCCGGCGAAGGAGATCAGCCAGGCCAGCCGTCGGACCTGAATCTCGAGTGGGCTTGGCTCGCGGACCACGCGCTGGGTCATTGCGGCGATGCGCCCGAGCTCGGTTTGCATCCCCGTTCGCACGACAACAGCTACGGCCTCGCCCCCGGTGCACGCGGTTCCGCTGAACACGACATTGGGTGATTGGAGCAACGGCGCTCCGGTGTCGGGTGCATCCGCTGACCTCATCACCGGAAGAGCCTCGCCTGTCAAGGTGGACGCGTCGATCTCCAGGGCGCCCTCGATCAGTCGTGCATCCGCGCAGACCCGGACACCTTCCGAGATGACGATCACGTCTCCCGGGACGAGATCTCGGGCTTCGATCTCACGCCGTTGGCCCTCCCGGACGACCTCGGCCCGCTGCGGCAGATAGTGGCTGAGGGCTTCGACCGCCTGCTCACCTTGCCTCTCTTGGACGAATGCGAAGCCGGCATTGAGGCAGATCACCAGCACGATCGCCAATGACAGCGCAGGCGTATGGGTGATGATCGAGAGTCCAGCGGCCACCCAGAGCAGGAGTGCGAGTGGATGGACGAGTTGATCGATGAGATCCCGCAGTGGATGGCGCCGACTGGTTCGGTGCAATTCGTTGGGGCCGTGGTGAGCCAGACGATGGGTGGCTTCACGGTCGCTTAGCCCATGAGGATCGCTGCGCAGGTCACGAAATAGTGCTTGGAGAGGCTTCTGGGCATCGATGGTCGCTGCTTCGGAGTCCGCGCCCTTGTCCTGGTTGCCCATGGACGGGGCGCTGCTCAGATCTTCGTTATCGATTGCCATGCGCCGACACTATTGGCTCGCGAGGTGCCTCTGGAAACGGTTTAAGCCCAGCCGTCCGGGCCTGCTGGCCTGGTTTGCCGCGATTCGCGACGGATCCGCATTCGCGATCCCGCCGAAGCCGGGCCGAAGGGGCGTACTGTCGAGTTCGACGGAGCTGTTCGGGCTCCCGGCCCAGGGAGCGGTCATGGCGGAGAAGTCCCCGAGCAAGAACAGTCAGAAGAAGGTTGGGAAGTCGCTGAAGGAGAAGCGACTCGACAAGAAGGCCAAGGCGTCCGGCTCGGCAGCGAACGAGATCATCGCGTCGACCAAGAAGGGCTGACCCACAGTCGTGTCGTGTCGTCACGCCCCTCGGGTTGTGACGATGCGATGCGGGACTAGCCCGGGTGCAGCGCGTTGAACCCGTAGATTTGCTGCCACTGGGTGTTCGGTGCTGGGCCTCGCGTCATGCGGACGATGACTGCCCCTGTACGGAACCCGTGTGACGCCGCCAGCGTGAGCGCATCCGAGTTCGACTCGGGGACGTCGAGAGCCATGACCTGGCCGTCGGCGTGGGAACAGAGTGAATCGAGGAGTTGCTCGGCGATCTCGGGAGTGTCCGCGACCAGTGGACCTGTGCAGTACCCCTCCCTCGAAGGACGGATCACGCCGATGCCGGCGATCCGCCCGCCGACGAGTGCGGCGAGGGCGAGCCCCCCGGCGGGGGCGATCCAACGCCGGATGAGGTCGCGTCTGGAGATGCCGGCGTGCTCGGCGTCGTAGGCCTCCACCTCGTCAAACGGGATAAGTGCGAGCGGACGAAGTTCGCATGGGCCCGGTCCCCAGGGGAGTCTTTCCCCCTTGCCGGACATGCGCATACCGACTTGAGTGACGCGAAATCCCACGTCTTCGAAGAATCTCCGGTGCCCTGGACTCGTGTCGGTGGTGATGGAGTGATCCTCGCCCAGCAGGCTGCTCAGGTGCTGGAGGAAGAACGGAGTGGTGGCCGACCCGATACCTCGTCCGCGCAGGTCCGGGAGGACGTACGGCCCTGCGAGAGATCCGAAATCGGATGTGTGAGCGATCGTTCCGCAGAAGCCGACGAGTGCACCGTCGAGCTCGATGCCCCACCAGCCCTCGGGGTCGGCGGCCCAGAACACGGCGGAGTCGTCCAGACCCAGGTGCGACCCGACCTGCGTTGACCAGTTCAAGGCGGTGACAAATTCGTCGCGAGTCAGGTGTCGGCATCGCGGGGCTTCGTCGGCGTCGCGACGGTGAGCCGGGCGCGTCTTGATCATTCTGTGATGGTCCACTATCGGAGCCGGCGAATGCGCCTTCCTTCGCTCAAGATTCACTCTCGATTCTGCGCGTTGTCCTACTTCGCGGGGCGGCTACATGTCGGGTATGTCGTGATCCTCCCCTGGCGCCCGTCGACTCGATCCCGGGCTCGGCGATGAAGAAGGTCACCCCGCGATGGACTGGTCGGCCGCTCGCTCGGTGCACCACTCGGTGGTGAATCTGCGGCGCATCCTGGCGATCGGCCTCGCCTCGACGGGAATCGTCCGGCGCGACGGTGCCTACGCGACTACTTGACGGTGTTCGCCACTCCGCTGGCGCCCATCTGGACGACCAGGATGCGCACCGGCTCGCGGCCGGTGTTCGCCCCGTTGTGCCAGGTGCCGATGGCTTCGACGAAGGCCGCACCCTTGCGATAGGTCATGACCGTGGTGATGCCCGGACCGGTCTCGTAGGTCACGGTGAGCGAGCCCGAGAGAATGTAGGCGTACATCGGTGTCTGGTGGAAGTGCCGCCCTGTCTGCTCCCCGGGAAGCAGCGTGATGATCGACGACGACACCTGTGCCGGATGCTCGGTGGGGTAGCTGAAGGGCTGGTCGAGCGAGGTCGTCGATTTCTGGGTGAGAAGAACCACGGGCGGTACCGGGGTGCGCGGTGAGCCCTCGGTCTCGCGCCAGGTCGACGACGTCGAGGGGTTCGGCCCCGGGGACGCGGTGGCGGTTGTACCTACGGCGACCCCCCCGGCGACGAGGAGGGCTGCGAGGACCGCGACGAAGCGCGTGGTGTGAGACCGGTTGTTTGACACGGGAATGGAGCCTAGCGAGGTGTCCTGTCAGTCACCAGCGGCCGATGTGGTTCTGGCCCGAACGGGTGATCGCTCAGGCCCTGATCCGCTCGTTCCCTGGGTCGTACATCGGCCTTAGTGAGGCACGGGCCGGCCAGTGCCGGTCGGCGACCTCGACGGTCCAGGACCCGGAATCGATCCACGCGGCGTCGATTGGCACGTCGGCTTCGATCATCGCAAGGCCGACAGCGCCGCCGAGCGTATGGCCGTAGGAAGCCGCGCGGATATAGCCCACCGCGACACCGTTCCGGCGCACGATCTCAGCGTGGAACATCAGCGGCTCAGGGTCGGTGATCAGGATCTGCACCAGGCGCTTGCGCAACGGTCCGGCGGCCTTCTGAGCCGCCACCGCATCTCGCCCGAGGAAGCCGCCGGGCTTATCGAGTGCGACGGCGAACCCGAGACCGACGTCGAGCACAGAGTCGGTGTTGTCGATGTCGTGGCCGTAGTCGCGGTATCCCTTCTCCATCCTCAGGCTCGCCAGGGCCTTGAGGCCGGCGTGGCGAAGGCCGAACTCCTCCCCGGCGGCCGTGAGCCGGTCATAGACGTGCACCGCCTGCTCACTCGGGACGTAGAGCTCATAGCCGAGCTCACCGAGATAGGTGATGCGGATGCACAGCACGCGAGCGAACCCGAGATCGATCTCGCGCGCCGCACGGAAGGCGAACGCCTCATTCGACAGGTCCGCGGTGGTCAGGGCAGAGAGCAGCGCGCGTGAACGTGGGCCTTGGATGTTGATTTGGGCGTACGCGCCCGTGATGTCGGCCGTGAACGCGTGATGGCCCTCGAAGTGACGGCGCATGTGGGTCTCGACATGTCGGTGCGCGGTATCTGAGGCGACGACCCAGAAGCGGTCCTCGGCCAACTTGGTCACCGTGAGGTCGGCCTCGAGGCGTCCGAGTTCATTGAGCCACTGGGTGTAGGTGATGACGCCGGTCGGCCCGTCGACGTCATTGGCCGAGATCCAGTTCAACCTTGCCCCGGCCTCTTTCCCCTGGACGAGGAACTTGGACATGAACGACATGTCCATCAAGATCACGTCATTGCGCGCGGCGTGGTGCTCGGCTTCCCAGTAGGGGAACCAGTTCTGGCGCGTCCATGACAACTCATCGACCTTGGGGGAGACGCCCTCCGGCGCATACCAATCGGGGCTTTCCCAGCCGCTGACATCCTTGAAGTAGGCGCGCTGCTCGGCGAGACGGTGATGTATCGGCGAGAGTTTGGCGCCGCGTGCTGTCGTCATCGAGCGCCCGGGGAAGTGGCAGGCGTAGACCATGCCGAGGCTCTCGACGGTGCGCGTCGCGCGGTACTCCGGATTGCGCTGGTAGGTGTGCAGCCGGTCGATGTTGAAGCCGGTGATGTCGACGTCGGCTGATCCGTTGACGATCCAGTGGGCCAGCGCACGCCCGAGCCCGCCGCCGGTGAGGATGCCGATCGAGTTCAGCCCGGCTGCGACGAAGTAGTTGCGGACCTCAGGGGCCTCGCCGACGACGGGCTGCAGATCGGCCGTGAAACTCTCGGGACCACAGAAGAATGTGCGCACCCCGACCTCGCGCGAGATGGGGATGCGGCTCATCGCGGCATCGAGATAGGGCGTCATGCGCTCCCAGTCGGGAGGCAGGCTGCCGAAGGAGAAGGCGTCGGGGATGCGCCCGACGTTCCAGGGAGCACACTCGGCCTCGAACAGGCCCACCATCAGCCCGCCCCCTTCCTCGCGGAAATAGCCGAAGTTAGCCGGGTCCTCGAGTACCGGGAACGACCTGGAGATCCCGTCGAATGGCTCGGTGATCAGGTAGTAATGCTCGGCGGCCTGCAGCGGGATGTTCACCCCTGCCTGCTCACCGAGCTGCCTTGCCCACATGCCCGCACAGTTCACGACGTAGTCGGCCTCGATGTCGCCATAGGGGGTCTGCACGCCGGTGACAGCGCCGGCCTTGGTGGTGACCGCGGTGACGGGAACGCCTTCGATGACGGTGGCGCCCTTGAGGCGTGCACCCTTGGCGAGGGCCATCGTCACGTCGACGGGGTTGGCGCGACCGTCCGCCGCGACATAGAAGCCCGCGAGTACGTCATCGACTCGGGCCAGCGGGAACAGGTTCTCGACCTCGCGTGCGGAGATCTCCTGGACGTCGACTCCGCAGTGCCGGTTGAACGCCGACACCCGGCGGTACTCCTCAAGCCTTCCGGCGTCCGTGGCGATTTCGATGAACCCCACGGGCGAGAAGCCGGTTGACTGACCGGTCTCGGCTTCGAGCCGCGAGTAGAGATCACGGGTGTACTTGCGGAATTCGGTGGACGTCTCCGATGTCGATCCGAAGGTGACCATCAGCCCGGCTGCGTGCCATGTCGTGCCGGAGGTGAGTCGGTCGCGCTCGAGCAGGACGATGTCGGCCCAGCCCATATCGGCGAGGTGGTAGGCGACTGAGGTGCCGATGACTCCGCCCCCGATGACGACAACCCTGGCGCGAGAGGGGAGGACTGGGTCCGACATGGCGGCGAGCGTACGCCGTTGCTGATCAACGAGTCAGCATCTTCAGGTGCTCGCCGACACGCGGTGCCAGCGACATGGCGCGCACGCGCTGACGGCCCCGCCTCGGGGGGGTGAGGGGGGCCGTCAGCGTACGGACCACGGTGGGGGGGTACCGGGTCCTGTCTAGGAGGGGAAGTGCCCTCACCGCGCTGAGGTCTGTGCGACCGAGGAGCGCGGCTGGGATAGGGCAGCCTTCCCTCATCAAGTTGTGGCTCGACTATGACGGACAAACCTCTCCTGCCCCTCAAGATGGACGCTGAATACGCTCAAGTTTCGGAGGGTGCCAGGTGGGCGCCGTCACCTAAAGACGCCCGTGAGCGGCCGTTGCTCGGCGAGGGAGAAGGTCGCCGCGTAACTCATTCGCCATTGGGCATGGTGCCGGAGCACTTTACGTGAGTATGCTCATCGTGGTTGCAGTACTTCGTTCGTACTGGGTTCCGGTGGGAGACCTCCGGTGGCCTCGCAAGACACGTCCCCATGGGCAGGTCTGACACAACGACGGGAAGCAGCCCGGATCGGGCAAAGTGCTCGATCTGCACCGTCCCCATGAGGAGACACGTAATGGCGCAAGGAACTGTCAAGTGGTTCAACGCGGAGAAGGGCTTCGGCTTCATCTCCCCGGACGGCAGCGACACGGATGTGTTCGTTCACTTCAGCGCAATCGTCGGCAGCGGCTACCGCTCGCTCGAGGAGAACCAGCGCGTTGAGTTCGAGATCGGCACAGGCCAGAAGGGCCCCCAGGCCGAGAACGTCCGCGCTGTCTGATCTCGCGGATTACCTGGTGAAGCGCTCGTCCCCTTCGGGGGGCGGGCGCTTCGTCGTGTCGTAACCAGTCCAGCGCATGCTCGCCACCCTGTGCCCTTGGTCACATAGGTCATGGAAATCGACCCCCCGGCTGCAGGTAAGGCTGCGGGTGAGGGCATCCTTACGGGATCCTTCATGAAGAAGGTCGTAGCGACTCTCGATAGGACAACGAAGTCATGTCGGCGATCCCCGGTCTCGAGAACCCGCCCACGCGCAACAAGAAGTTGCTCGAGTGGGTAGAAGAAGTTGCCGCCCTCACCCAGCCTGACAGGGTCGAATGGGCGAACGGCTCCCAGGAAGAGTGGGACCGGCTCACCGAACTCCTCGTCAGCAGTGGTGTGTTCACGCGCCTGAATGAGAAGACCCGTCCCAACTCCTTCCTCGCCCGCTCGCACCCCAGCGACGTTGCGCGCGTGGAGGACCGCACCTACATCTGCTCGCTCCGCCAGCAGGATGCCGGGCCCACCAACAACTGGGCCGACCCCGTCGAGATGCGCACCACCCTCAACGGCCTCTTCGCCGGCTGCATGCGCGGCCGCACCATGTACGTCATCCCGTTCTCCATGGGCCCCCTCGGCTCGCGCATCTCCCAGCTCGGTGTCGAGATCACCGACTCGCCCTACGTCGTGGTCAACATGCGAATCATGACCCGCATGGGGCAAGAGGCTCTCGACCTCATCGGAGAGAACGGCGACTTCGTTCCCGCCCTTCACTCGGTGGGTCACCCGCTCGCCGAGGGACAGGCCGATGTCGCCTGGCCGTGCAGCGACACGAAGTACATCGTCCACTTCCCCGAGTCACGCGAGATCTGGTCGTTCGGATCGGGTTATGGCGGCAACGCCCTGCTGGGGAAGAAGTGCTTCGCCCTGCGCATCGCGTCGGTGATGGCCCGTGACGAGGGTTGGCTCGCTGAGCACATGCTCATCCTCAAGCTCACGCATCCGAACGGTCATGAGAAGTACGTGACCGCAGCGTTCCCGTCCGCGTGTGGCAAGACCAACCTCGCGATGCTCGAGCCGAGCCTGGCGGGCTGGAAGGTCGAGACCGTCGGCGACGATATTTGCTGGATGCGTTTCGGTGAGGACGGCCGGCTCTACGCCATCAATCCCGAGGCCGGGTTCTTCGGGGTTGCGCCCGGCACGAGCGTGGCGACCAATGCCAACGCCATCAAGTCCCTCAAGGCCAACTGCATCTACACCAACGTCGCACTCACCGATGATGGCGACTTCTGGTGGGAAGGCCTCACGGACGAGGCTCCCGCGCACCTGATCGACTGGAAGGGCAACGACTGGACCCCCGAGTCCGGCACCCCCGCCGCACACCCCAACGCCCGCTTCACGGCCCCGGCTGAGCAGTGCCCGTCGATCGCCCCCAACTGGGAAGACCCGGCTGGCGTTCCGATCTCGGCGATCCTGTTCGGCGGCCGTCGTGCCACGAACGTGCCGCTGGTCAATGAGTCGCTCAGCTGGCAGCACGGGGTGTTCATCGGAGCGACCATTGCCTCGGAGAAGACCGCTGCCGCTGAGGGCACGGTCGGCGAACTGCGACGTGACCCATTCGCCATGCTGCCCTTCTGCGGATACAACATGGCCGACTACTGGGGCCACTGGCTCTCGGTGGGGCGCTCCACCGACGCTGACAAGCTTCCTCGGCTCTACCAGGTCAACTGGTTCCGCAAGGACGCCGATGACAACTACATCTGGCCCGGATACGGCGAGAACAGCCGTGTGCTGGCCTGGATCATCGATCGGCTCGAAGGCAACGTCGACGCTCTCGACACGCCGATCGGCCGCCTGCCCATGCCCGGTGATCTTGATGTCACGGGGCTCGACATCGCCGACGAGGTGCTCACCGAGCTCTTCGCGGTCGATCGCGCATCGTGGTTGGCCGAGGCCGACCTCACGGGTGAGTACTTCGCCCAGTTCGGTGATCAGGTCCCCGCGGAACTGCTGACCGAGCTCGACAACCTGCGCGCCAGGTTGGTCGCCCCCTCAGCCTGATCGTTCACATGACAGTGCCCGGCACCCCTCGGGGGGCCGGGCACTGTCATGTCGTGGGCTCAGTCGCCGATCGTGGCCACCATCACGGCCTTGATCGTGTGCAAGCGGTTCTCGGCCTGGTCGAAGGCGATGTTGGCCGGCGACTCGAAGACGTCATGGGTGACCTCGAGGCCCTCGCTCATCCCGGTGCGCTCAAGGATCTCCTTGCCCACGACCGTGTTGCTGTCGTGGAAGGCAGGCAGGCAGTGCATGAACCTCACGTCGGGGTCGCCGGTGCTCGCGAGTGTCGCGGCATTGACCTGGTACGGGGTCAGCAGCGCGACGCGTTCGTCCCATACCTCCTTGGGTTCACCCATCGAGACCCAGACATCGGTGTGGACGAACGCAGCCCCACGTAGCGCCTCGGCAGGATCATCGGTGATGGTGATCCGCGCGCCCGACATGGCAGCGCGTTCCGCCGCGATGGCCCGGACTTCGGCGCTGGGCCAGAGCGCCTTCGGGGCGGCGATGCGGACGTCGGAGCCCATGATCGCGCCCATCACCAGGAGCGAGTGGCCCATGTTCGAGCGGGCGTCGCCCAGGTAGCAGTAGCTGATGTCGGCGGCGACACGGCCCTTGCCGTGCTCGAGCATCGTGAGGTAGTCCGCCAGCATCTGGGTGGGGTGCCATTCGTCGGTGAGCCCGTTGTAGACAGGGACGTCGGAGAACTCCGCGAGTGTCTCCACCGTCTCCTGGGCACTGCCACGGAACTCGATGGCATCGAACATCCGCGACAGGACGCGGGCCGTGTCAGCCGCCGATTCCTTGTGACCGAGCTGGGATGAGGTCGGATCAAGGTAGGTGACGCGTGCGCCTTGGTCGTAGCACCCGACCTCGAATGCGCAGCGCGTCCGAGTGGAGGTCTTCTCGAAGATGAGGGCGACGTTCCTGCCGCTCATGCGCGGCACTTCGGTGCGGGTGCGCTTGGCGTGCTTGAGGTCTGCGGAGAGGTCGAGCAGGTACTGGAGCTCCGCCGTGGTGAAGTCGACCTCCTTGAGGAAGTCGCGGTCGCGCAGGTTCACCGGCATGGCGTCGTCTCCAGTGGGGCTAAGGAACGCTGCCGGTCACGTGGTCAGGACGCGGCGGCACACGTGATGGGGCGAGTCAGGGAAAGTCACGCTGAGTCGGTGGCCCTGCGCGCTGTTCTCGAACTACGAGCGCGTAGTTGTCACCCTCTCGCCACCATTGTGGCCGACGAGGGCACGTGGTGGTCGCAGCGCGGGGGCGTCCGCGTGTGGGGGCGAAGGATTACAGCGGGGTGGAGTCGGCCGCAGCGCGGAGGCCGGCGCCCTTCTCGCGGCCGTACTCACTCAGGGTGCTGCGGGTATAGATGCGCTCCCGTTCCTCCTCGGTGAGGCCGCCCCATACGCCATATGGTTCGCGCGCGCGGATCGCATAGTCGGCGCAGTCGAGCCGGACATCGCATCGGGCGCAGACCGACTTCGCTGCCCGGTCACGGCGGACGCGTGAGAGTCCGCGTTCGTTCTGCGGGTGGAAGAACAGGGCTGTGTCGGCCTCACGGCATGCGCCGTGCTCCTGCCAGTCCCAGGTGGCGTCCAGTGGGACCTGCGCGAGTGGTTGCTGTGGCATGTCACGACCTCCTCGTTGCAGTCTTGCCTGACCCCCACGCGGCGACTCCTTGCTACGCCTCGTGAACAGTTCCTTACTCTTCGTCAGGCTACGCCGAGATCAACATTCCCGCCTGACTTTGACCACGGTACCCAGTGACCTCGGTTACGCGTGCCCTTTTCGCTCAGGACAAGGCATCCTGGGTGGTGTGACTCTCGAACCGTTGGATGTCCCGCTGGCCATCCCCCTTGCTGGCCGACTGCTGGTGGCCGCCCCGGCGCTCTCGGATCCGAACTTCTCACGCACGGTCATCCTCTTGCTCGACCATGACGAGGACGGGAGCCTCGGCATCGTGCTCAACCGGCCCTCGCACGTGCCCGTGGGCGTCGTACTCCCTCCCTGGGACGGTCTCACCACCGGAACGGATGTCCTGTTCACCGGCGGGCCGGTGGCCGATGACAGCGCCCTCGCCCTTGGACTCCTGCCCGGCCCATTCGACGGACCCGAGCCGGAGGGGTTCCGACGGGTGGCTGGGCCGTTCGGGCTCGTCGATCTCGACCTGGACCCCGAGAACGCTCGTGCCGCCCTCGGTGCGATCCGGATCTATGCCGGGTATGCCGGATGGGGTTCGGGTCAACTGGACGACGAGGTCGCCGAAGGTGCGTGGTACGTCATCGACGGCGGCCCCGACGATGTGTTCGACCACGACCCGGAGGGGCTGTGGCATCGCGTGCTTCGTCGGCAGCAGGGTGATCTGGCCTTCGTGGCCACGCCCTCACGCGACCCTTCGTTGAACTGAATCGTCACAGCTGCGTTGCCGCGTTCCCCACTCGAGGCGCGGGCCTTGTGGGGGATGCCGAGCGCCGTACGATGTCGCGCATGACAACGCCTTTCGAGCCGCTGCCGATGCCCGAGCCCGAAATCGGGGGCGGCACGATGGTGGAGGACCGCCCCGCCACCTCGCACGGCGACGGCGACCACGAACGCTTTGCGCACTACGTGAAGAAGGACAAGATCGTCGAGTCGGCGGTCACCGGCACCCCGGTCATCGCCCTGTGCGGCAAGACGTGGATCCCCGGACGCGACCCGGCGAAGTTCCCGGTGTGCCCGGACTGCAAGCGGATCTACGACGGCATACCCGAGCGCAAGGACAAGGGCAAGGGCAAGGACAAGGGCAAGGGCGACGACGCCTGATCGAGGCTCCGCGCCGGCCCCGTTAGCACGCAATCCTGGGTGACACACGCCACCACGTACCCGGGCATGTCGTTGTCTGGGCTCGCCTAGAGTCGCCGTTCTATGCCACTCGCTTCGCACCTGCCGCCGGCCTACCCGGCTCGCGCGCCGCGTGGTGCCGCGGAGCGATTGAGGGCATGGCAGCAGGCCGCGGTCGATGCCTACCTCGAGCGTCAGCCGCGGGATTTCCTCACGGTCGCGACACCGGGTGCTGGCAAGACCACCTACGCGCTGCGACTGGCAGGGGAGCTCCTCGAGCGTCACATCATCGAGCGGGTGATCGTGGTCGCCCCGACCGAGCATCTCAAGACGCAGTGGGCGCAGGTGGCTGCCCGCGTCGGGATCCCCCTCGATCCGGACTTCTCCGGCGCTCGAGGCGCGACGAGCAGTGATTACCTCGGCATCGCCGTCACCTATGCCGGGGTGGCGGCCAACTCACTTCTCTACCGTCGCCGCACCGAAGATCGCAAGACCCTCGTGATCCTCGACGAGGTGCACCACGCCGCCGATTCACTCTCGTGGGGTGAATCGATCCGAGAGGCATTCGAGCCGGCGACTCGTCGACTGTCCCTGACGGGGACGCCCTTCCGCAGTGATATCAACCCGATCCCGTTCGTGACGTACGCGCCGGGCCCCGACGGCATCCCCCGCAGCGCGGCCGACCACGTGTATGGCTACGCGGACGCGCTCCGCGACCACGTCGTCCGCCCCGTGATGTTTCTCGCCTACAGCGGCCGGATGCGATGGCGCACCCGGGCAGGTGACGAGGTGAGCGCCGTGCTCGGCGCAGACCAGGCCAAGGACGTCACCCAGCAAGCCTGGCGCACCGCGCTCGATCCGCAGGGGGAGTGGATTCCGCAAGTACTGCGTGCGGCCGACAGACGGCTGACTGAGGTACGCAAGCACGTCCCCGACGCGGCGGGCCTCGTGATCGCCACCGACCAGACGAAGGCACGCGCCTACGCCAAACAGCTCGAGTCGATCACGGGGCACAAGCCGACGCTCGTCTTGTCGGACGACCCCAAGGCCGGGGCGCGCATCAGCGCGTTCGCCGATGGCGCCGACCGTTGGATGGTGGCGGTGAGGATGGTCAGCGAGGGGGTTGATGTGCCTCGTTTGATGGTGGGGGTCTATGCGACCTCCACCTCGACCCCGCTCTACTTCGCCCAGGCCGTAGGCCGGTTCGTGCGCGCCCGGCGCCGCGGTGAGACCGCCAATATCTTTCTTCCCAGCGTGCCCCTGCTGCTGCGTCTGGCTGGCGAACTCGAGGAGGAGCGCGATCACGTCCTCGGTCGTGCCAGCGACGGCACCTGGAGTGAGGAGGACATCCTCATGGCCCAGGCACTCGCTCAGCGCGACACCGCCGATCATCTAGTCGACGACCAGCTCAGTTTCGAAGCGCTGGAGAGTGAGGCGACCTTCGACCGTGTGCTCTTCGACGGCGGTGAGTTCGGGGGTGCGATCACCTCGGGCAGCGCTGAGGAGGAGGAGTTCCTGGGCATCCCCGGCCTGCTCGATGCCGCGCAAGTGACTGACCTGCTGCGCGCACGAGGTGGCAGAGCCGCAGCCAGGCTCGATGCGGAGCCCGCGGTGATCACCGCCGACATACCGGCGCTCAAGCGCGAGCTGAACGAGTGCGTGAAGGGCTACGCCCGGCAGAGTGCATCCTCGCAAGCCCTGGTCCACGCCGAGCTGCGGCGAGCTTGTGGTGGGCCGGAGGTCGCTCGGGCGAGTGGCCTGGAGTTGCGGGCGCGGATCGAGAAGGTACGCGCGTGGGCGGTCGGGCGCCGCTGAACAGCCGGCACTGAACGGGCGCCGCGCGCGTGCTGATCGAGCCCTCGGGGCGATCCGGGAGGTCGGCGTGGCTGAATCGTAGGGACCTTGGCAGACTGTGGACAGGTGGGGGAACGCCCGCGCCTATTCGGAGGTTTTCCATGCGCCGTAGTTTGACCGTCCTCGTGCCCGCCTTCGCAGGCCTGCTTCTGGCCGGCTGTGGCTCGTCCACGACCGTCGACCCGTCGATCACTGAGAGCGTGTCGGCCCCCGGGTCGACGACGGCCTCCGAGAGCCCCTCCGCATCCGCTGACCCCTGTGCGACCGGCGCACTCACGACAGTGACGGCCGGAAAGCTCACGGTCGGCACGGACACTCCCGCATACCCGCCGTACTTCGCCGACGACAAGCCGGCGAACGGCCAGGGATTCGAGTCGGCGGTGGCCTACGCCGTGGCAGAGAAGCTCGGCTTCGCGAGTGCTGATGTCACGTGGGTCGTGGTGCCGTTCAACAACTCATACGCCCCGGGCAAGAAGACATTCGACTTCGACATCAACCAGATCTCGATCACGCCCGAGCGCGCGAAGGTGGTGTCGTTCTCCGACGGGTACTACACCGTCAACCAGGCGGTCGTCGCGCTCACGACATCGAAGATCGCAGGAGCTACGACCCTCGCGGCGTTGCAGGCGGCCAAGCTTGGCGCACAGGTCGGGACGACGAGCCTGAAGTACATCCTCAGCGACATCAAGCCCACGCAGCAGCCCTTCGTGTACAACGACACCAACGGCGCCAAGGCGGCGTTGGCGAGCGGCCAGATCGACGGCATCGTCGTCGACCTCCCGACGGCTTACTACGTCACGGCGGCAGAGATTGACGGCAGCAAGATTGTCGGTCAGTTCGCGGCCGTCGACGCAGCTGGTGCCGAGCAGTACGGCATGCTGTTCCAGAAGGACAGCCCGCTCCTGCCGTGTGTGAACAAGGTGCTTGCCGACCTCAAGACCTCAGGCGAGCTCCAGAAGATCCAGGACACGTGGCTGGCTGGCGTGGGCGCGCCGTACTTCACTTCCTAGTTCTGCCATCTCGAGGCCGCGACGGACACCCGGGGTGACGACTTCCGGTACGGAGCCCGACACCGGGGCACCGATTCCCTACGTCGATCCTGTTCGTCGCGATCTCCAGCGTCGCAAGGCGATCCGGGACACGGTGATCGCGTCCGTATCGATCGCCGTCGTGGTGGTGGCTGGTGTCGCGCTCGTGACGTCCGCTGCGGGCTGGCCTCTGGTGCGCGACACCTTCTTCAGTGGCGAACAGATCGGCTCCACGCTGCCGGAGATCGCATCGGCGTTCTGGTTGAACGTCCGGATCTTCCTGGTCGCAGAGCCATTGATTCTTGTCGTGGGCCTGGCAATCGCTCTCTCGCGCGGCACGAGAAGTCCGCTGACCTTTCCCCTTCGGGTAGTCGCCACCGTCTACACCGACATCTTCCGCGGCATTCCCACGATTCTGCTCGTATTCCTGCTCGGTTTCGGAGTCCCGGCCCTCGGGCTCTCCGGAGTGCCGAATGACCCACTGGTCTGGGGCACCGTTGCGCTCGTGATCTCCTACAGCGCCTACGTCGCTGAGGTGTTCCGGGCGGGGATCGACTCTGTTCATCCCTCGCAGCGTGCGGCGGCGCGGTCCCTCGGGCTTTCGTCGGTTCAGACCACCCGCTACGTTGTGCTGCCCCAGGCCGTCAGGCGCGTGGTGCCCCCGCTCCTCAACGACTTCATCTCCTTGCAGAAGGACACGGCTCTCGTGTCTGTCATCGGGCCCATCGAGGCGCTGCGACAGGCGCAGATTGATTCATCGTTCACCTTCAACTTCACTCCGTATGTCGTCGCCGCAGTGCTCTTCATCGCGCTCACGGTTCCCATGACGCGTTGTGCGGACTGGCTCAATGCGCGGTCCGCGCGCGAGCGCGGCGCGGGAGGTTCGACGTGAGTGGCACGACGCTCGCGATCGAAGGTGTTCACAAGGCCTTCGGTACTAACCCGGTGTTGCGCGCGCTCGACCTGCGTGTCGCTGAGCACGAGGTCGTGGTGCTGATCGGAGCGTCGGGCTCGGGCAAGTCCACGTTGCTCAGATGTATCAACGGACTCCTTCCGGTTGACGCGGGCCGCATCATGCTCGACGACGACATCGAGGTGACAGCCCTCGGCGCGGATCTCGACGAGGTTCGGCGACGGGTGGGCATCGTCTTCCAGAGTTTCAATCTCTTCCCGCATCGCAGTGTTCTGGACAATGTGACGCTGGCACAGCGCAAGGTGCTCGGGCGCTCGAAGGCCGAGGCTGAGCAGCATGGGCATGACCTGCTCACCTCATTTGGCCTGTCGGACAAGGCGATGAGCTTCCCTGACCGTCTCTCGGGCGGGCAGCAGCAACGTGTGGCCATCGTGCGGGCACTTGCTATGGATCCCGAGATCATGCTCTTCGACGAGATCACGTCGGCGCTCGACCCTCAGCTCGTCGGCGAGGTTCTCGATGTTGTGCGCGGCCTGTCTCACGCTGGCATGACGATCCTCATGGCAACCCATGAGATGGCCTTTGCGCAGGAGTGCGCGGACCGCGTGTGCTTCCTTGATGGGGGAGCGGTGCTCGAGGAGGGCACGGCGCAACAAGTGTTCGGCGATGCCCGGGAGCAGCGCACACGAGACTTCCTGGCGCGGGTCAGGGCTCGCTGACGCCACCGATGGGCGGAGGTGGTTGGGGCGCGCCTGGGCCAAATCCGCGTGAGCGACACGGTCGGGCCCTAACCTATGACGAGCGTGCGGCCACGAGGTCGCACACTCTCCGAGGAGGAACTATGTCCACAACCAGCGATTCCCTGGCTGAGCGCGACACGCTTGCGGCCCTCGGGCGCAGTTGGTGGCTGTTGTTGGCCGCTGGCGCCCTCACCGTGATCCTTGGTCTCGCATGTGTGGTGTGGACGGACAAGACCGTCACCCTGCTCGCAGTGCTGTTCGGTTTGTACCTGCTCGTGAGCGGAATCCTCACCCTTGCCCAGTCGTTCTCGAACGCGGCCAACCGAGGGCTGCTCGCGATCTCGGGCATCTTGTCGATCATCCTCGCGGTCTACTGCTTCAAGGCCATCCACAACGACAACCAGGCCGAGTTGCTTGCATTGTTCATCGGCCTCGCCTGGCTGCTCCGCGGGATCATCCAATTCCTTGTCGCCTTGCAGAGCAAGGGTGCTGATGGCCGAGGCTGGCTGATGATCAGCGCGCTGCTGCTTATCGTCGGTGCCATCGTGGTGTTCGTTTACCCGAGCTTGGCTCTGGGCGCACTCGTGTCGATCTCGGGGATCATGCTCATCATCGTGGGCCTGAGCGAGATCGCGACCTCCTTCCAGGTAAAGAAACTCGCGGGGGCCTGACCTACGCGAGGATCCTGCTACCGCGCTCTCGGCCTCAACGAGACGCGGATGGGTACATTCCGGCAGAGTAGGCCTTGTCAGGGATCGTCGGGTCAGGTTCTCGGGATGGGGTGGGCGCGTGGTCGCCGAGACCAGCCAGACACTAGACCGCGGGCTGACTGTGCTCGAGTTGCTGTCCGATGCCTCGGACGGGCTCACGGTCACCGAGATCGCAGCGCGTCTCGGGGTCTCGCGCACCGTGGTCTATCGGCTCGTGGTCACTCTCGAGATGCACGCACTGCTGCGCCGAGGGACGGATGGCCGATGTCGCCTCGGCATGGCCGTGCTGGCCCTCGCGCGGCAGGTGCAGCCGGTGTTGCGTGAGGCAGCGATGCCGGCACTGCGGCGCTTGGCCGATTCGGTCGGGGCCACGGCGCATCTGACCGTCGTCGATGGCACCGACGCCCTGTCGGTCGCGGTCGTGGAACCAACACGTTCGGACTTCCATGTCGCCTATCGCGTGGGGGCGAGGCATGCGCTCGATCGAGGCGCAGCGGGCAAGGCGGTGCTCGCGGCTCGTTCCACCCAGGGGCGACCTTTCGAGCCAGGGTGGGTGGTGTCGATCGGCGAACCGCAGGCGGGCGGCTACGGCGTGGCCTCACCCCTGCTCGGCGTCGCCGGCATTGAAGCGGCGGTCGGGGTGTTCGCGCTCGCCGACCTGGCCGTCGAGGAGGTCGGCCCCAAGGTGTTGCGCGCGGCAGGCGAGGTCGCTCGCGCGCTGCGGTGACCGCAACGCAGGTCGTCCACGTCATCAGATGCCAGTGGCTCCGAACGGGAGCGCCTGCCCGGATCCCACGGCGTGAACGCTAGCGGTGCAGGACGACGTGGCCTTCGTAACTGCGCACCGTGGCGTGCATGGGTACTCCTCCGCGTGATATCCGTTGGCCGGGGGGAATCGTGTCCTGTCACCACTGAGGCTCGGACGGCCCCCCAACTGGCGTGGACGGGGCGGCCACCATGCCCTGCCAGCGACGACCTAGGCTGACCACGTGTCCATGGAACCCGGGTGGTACCCGGACCCGTTCTCCAACGGCGGCTACATCCGCTGGTGGGACGGTCAGCGATGGGGTGCCTCGACCTCGCTCGAGACCGCAGCGCCCGCGTCCGACCAGCCCGGCACACCCGTCCCAATGCCACCTCCGCCACCTGCTGGTCGTGGCGGTTTCGGCGCGCCCGCCTACCCAGGATCGGCAGAAGCCGACGTGGCGGCGAACGTGCCACTCGCCATGTGGGGATCGCGGGCTTGGGCGAGAATCCTGGATTCACTCATCGAGGCGATCCTCACCGCCCCGTTCTACTTGTGGCTAGTCTGGCCGCCGCTCCAACGACTTCTCGACGCCGTTCCGGCCGACGGCTCGGCGCCGTCCGAGCAGGCAATGGCGTCCTTCCAGGCCGACGTGGTCGGGGTTTCTCTCACGCTCTCGATCGTGTCGGCCGTCGTCAGTTTCCTCTACGAGGTGCCGCAGAACGTGATCTGGGGCCGCACCTTGGGAAAGCGCGCGACGGGTATCAGGATCCGCCCGAAGGCACAGGACATCGCGCTCACCTGGGTGCAGGCGACGATCCGTTGGGCGACCTCCACGATCGGGTCGCTGGTCGGCTACGGCGTGTTCACGTTGCTCGATTACCTCTGGCCGTTGTGGGACAAGCCGTGGCGACAGGCGTTGCACGACAAGACGGCGCGCACTGTGGTGGTGTCGACCCGTCGCTGATCACCGTGCTCATCCTGTCGTGGTGTCACGACGTGGGGTCAGGGGAGATCGAGCATTCCCAGTGTGCGCATGTCCTCGATGGTCTGGCCCAGGGAGTCGGAGTCGAACGAGGTGAATCGGGCCCGCACGGTGCGGGGTTCGGCATCGCCCAGGATCGCGAGCAATGGCAGCGGATCGCGCTCGGCGATCACCGCCACCAGGTGCTCAAGCCCTCGGCCGTCGAGTGCTTCGGCCGTGGCCGCTAGCACATTGAGGAATCCGTGGTGCTCGGTGCCACTGGCCGGATCGGTGTGCCTCAGTGCGCGCCCGGGTCCGGTGGTGAGCTTGAACGAAGCACCACGTTGCACCGCCGCATGGACGAACTCAGCGAGATCGTGGTCGGGCACGAACTCGCCGGTTCCCCCCGCGCGAAAGCCGACTCGCTCAGCGCCGTCGCTGGCGATCACCCCCAGAGCCTCCTGCCAACCGGCGGCCCGGGGCAGTTCGATCGCCGCGGGTAACGCGAAATCCAGGCTGTCGAGTGTTGTGTGTGCGGCGAGCGCCATCGAGGAATCTCGGGGGAGCGCGACCTCGAGCCCGACGAGTTCGACGCGGTCGTCATCGAGGAGCACGGCGCGGGCTTCTGCGGCCTCCACGAGGCCGGTATCGGCGATCAGGACGAGATCGAGAGGATCGCTCGAGGCGTGGGCATCGAGTGCGTCGAGCACCTCGGCCAGTCGTGAGACTTGGGCGAGGAGTGGGCCGACGACCAGCCCGTGCGGCTCGTGGCGGTGGCTGCGATGGGTCTGGATCGCATCGGCCAGTGAGGTCGAACCGGGAGCGACGGCCTCGGCGTCATCGACGATGCCGACGAGGAAGGCAGTGGCGCGTTCGGGGAGGAGGCCGGCCGCGCCGGCGGGGGTGGGGGCGGGGGTGGGCGAGGACACCACGGTCACGTTACGCGATCACTAGCGCTGCTTGATGCCGGTCACCTCCGCCGGAACTCGGACATTGTGAGATCAATCGGGACTCGCGGGTGGCCGAAATGGTCAAGGTTTCGGCACCGGCCGACGAAGATGGAGTCAAGGGCCGGGAACGAGCCCTCGGCGCGGCATATGCCGCCACACCCCGGGAGAAGCATGACCCACTCGACCGCCTCCGGCCTGCCTGCCGAGTCGGCCCACCGCCACCGTCGCGGTCGTGTCACCTCAGCCGTGGCGGGGATCATCGTCCTCGTTCTCGCGGGGGGGCTCGTGCCGGCGTCCGCCGCCGTCACGCCCGCGCCGCCGCGACGGATCGTGTCCGGGTGGCTGCCCTATTGGACCAGCGCCGCGTCCACAGCTTCGGTGGTGGCCAATGCAGACCTCTTCACGGACGTGTCGCCGTTCTGGTACTCCGCGACATGGACCGGCGCCACATCGTCCCTGATCCAACAGGTGAGCGATTCGTCCAAGACCACGTATCTGCCGCAGTTGCAGGCCGCGGGTGTCAAGGTCATCCCTTCGATCACCGACGGCATGGCCGCCCGCCAGCTCGCCGCGACCCTGGCATCGCCCACGGAGCGAGACCTCTTCGTCGGCCGAATCACCGACCTCGTGACCACCAACGGCTACGCGGGCATCGACCTGGACTTCGAGAACTTCGCGTTCAGCGACGGCTGCAGCAGCTGGGCCACCACGCGACCTGCCTGGGTGACGTTCATCGCCCAGCTCTCAGCGGCTTTGCACGCACATGGCGCACTTCTGTCGGTGACGACGCCAGCGATGTACGACGCCACATATCGCACTGCCATGACAGTGCCAGGGTTCAATCCCTGCAGTACGACGTCGGGCTATTGGGTCTACGACTGGGCCGGAATCTCGACCTACATCGACCGCCTTCGGATCATGACCTACGACTACCACGTCTCCACTCCTGGCCCGATCTCCCCGTTCCCGTGGGTGGAACGAGTGGTCGCATTCGCGACAACGCAGGTTGCCTCGGGCAAGGTCTTCGCAGGTGTTGCGCAATACGGCCGCGACTGGGTGCGGCGCGACGCGGCGAACAACCTTCTCGTCACCGGGGTGTGCCCCGTCGACAATGTGCCTGACTACACGCGCAAGACCTTCACTGCGGCGGCGGTGCCCGGGGTGCTGGCGGCACGCGGGGTCACGGCAGCCGGTCACTGGGACGCGACTTATCAGGAGCAGTCGTTCCGCTACAACGTCACCTACAGGGGTACGACCGCGCTGGGTGCGGCGACGTCCTGCGTCGTCGCACGTGAGGTCTGGTACGACGAGGCGAGGGCCGCCGTCGCACGCGCTGCCCTCGTCCCCAAGTACCACCTCGGCGGGATCGCCGAATGGACCGTTGGTGGTGAGGACCCCGCGCAATGGAGTTCGCTTCGGACCTACGCCAGCACGATCGCCCCGACTCCCACCGTGGTGACTCTGACCGCCTCACCGGTGGTCACCTACGGTGTACGGGCCGGGATCCTCGCGCAAGCACTGTCCAGTGGTGTGGCAGTCGACGGGGTTCCGGCGATCCTCTACTTCCGCAAGACGGGCGTCACGCCGTGGACGAAGGTGGCGACCGGTACCACGGACTCCACCGGAGCCGTCAGATTCGCGATGGCGGTGGTGGCCGCCGGCCAGTACCACGTGGTGGTGCAGGGCACGTTCGAACGCCTCACGGGATCGGCTACCAAGGCCGTTGGGCTGCGAACCGCGATTCGTCTCTACACCAACGGTCCGAACGTGGCGCACGGGCAGTTGGTCCGAGTCTCGGCTGTGCTATTGCCGGCGATCTCAGGCCAGAAGGTTCTGCGACAGATCCTGCAGTCGAGCGGCCAGTGGATCACCTTGGCGACTGCCTCCGCCGATTCGCTCGGCCGGGTGGGGTTCAGGTTCACTGCGGGGAACGTGGGTGTGACCAGGACCTATCGCCTGGTGGCGGTCGGTACACCGACAGTCACCGGTGCCACGGCGGGATTCACGATCACGGGCACCTAGGGCCGGGCACCGGCTCGGGTCAGGCTGGGCAGAGCGCGCTCAGCTCAGGCAGATGTCGGGCAGCTCGAACCAACGCAGGTGCTCGAAGTCCGCGCTGACCTTGTGCGCATCGACGTCGGCGCCGGGTTCGGGCAGGGAGGTCATGAGTTCCTGCGCGAAGGTGAGATAGCCCGCGAGGTCGGACTCCGGCGCGCGGTCGTCGCGTCGTGGGTAGGTCAGCACGCCGTCGACGTAGTTGAGCTGGGAGAGGCGCAGCGGCGGCTCGACGGGGCCGTTCTTATGACGCCAGCGACCCGAGGCCACATCGAAGCGGTAGTCGGGCACGAGGCGCCAACCATGCTCGGCCACTAGTGCGACTGCGCGCACGATGTACTCGAACACCTCCTCACTGATGAAGTAGTTGAAGTTCACACGCACCCAGCCGGGCTTGATGCCCTCGCAGCCGTGGGTGATCTCGCGCTCGAACTCGTGGCTGCGTTCGAGGTCGATGCCCAGGAGCCTGTGCCCGTAGGGGCCCGCGCACGAGCAGCCACCACGGCTCTGGATCCCGAACAGGTCATTGAGTATCGAGACCACGACGTTGTGGTGCAGATAGCGCCCGCCGGGGCGACGCACGGTGAAGGACAGGATCGAGAGTCGCTCGGCTTCGAGGTTTCCTAGAACGTCTATTCCGGGTTGGTCGTTCCAGGCGGAGATCGCCCGACGCAAGTAGTCATGCTCGTGAGCGCGGATCACCTCGACGCCGACGTTGCGCTTGAGATCGAATACGAGTCCGGCGCGGATCGACTCGATGATCGCCGGCGTGCCGGCCTCCTCGCGGTGCACCGGGTCCGAGAGGTAGACGTGCTCGGCCGGATTCACGTAGGCCACGGTGCCACCGCCCACGACCACGGGCACGGAGTTTGTGAGCAGGTCGCGCCTGATCGCCAGCACCCCTGGCGTGCCCGGACCACCGACGAACTTGTGGGGCGAGAGCACGACGGCGTCTTTGTAGGTCGCGGGGTCGAGGTGATCGCCGGCCATGTCGATATCGAGATAGGGCGCGGCCGCTGCGTAGTCCCAGACCGCGAGCGCGCCATGGGCGTGAAGAAGTCGAGAGATCGCATCGGTGTCGGTGACGATGCCCGTGACATTTGAGGCGGCGCTGAACGACCCAATCTTCAGCGGCCGGTCGGCGTGCGCGGCCAGCTCGGAGGCCAGGCGGCCGGTGTCGATGTGCCCATCGGCGTCCTCGGGGATCGTGACGACGTCGGCGATCGACTCGCGCCAGGGAAGCTCGTTGCTGTGGTGCTCGTAGGGGCCGATGAAGACGACCGGGCGCTTCGACGCGGGGATCTGCGCAGAGAGGCGGTACTGCTGATCGAGGTCTGCAGGGATGCGGAGATTGAGGATGCCCACGAGCCGGTCGATGGCACCGGTGGTGCCCGAGCCAGCGAAGATCACTACGGCGTCGTCGCCGCACCCAAGGCTTTCGTGGATGATCGCGCGGGCATCCTCGCGCAGCCTCGTGGTTTGGAGGCCGGTGCCGCTGCTCTCGGTGTGGGTGTTGGCATATCGGGGCAGGACCTCGTCGCGGATGAAGTCCTCGAAGAAGGTGAGCGCGCGCCCAGAGGCCGTGTAGTCGGCATAAGTGACCCGTCGCGGGCCATAAGGCCCATACATCACCTGGTCGTCGCCGATCACGCTGTCGCGGATGTGGGCGAGCAACGCTGGTTCGGGCAACGAGAGATTCCTTGCCGGGACGACGATCGACTGGTCGGACACGCCCCCAGGGTACGCATCGAGACATGGGGGCGGTGTCGCGTGGCACGATGGCTCTCGTGGGAATTGCGCCGGTGGAGCTTGAGCGGCCCGAGACCGAGAGCGTGACCGCCCTGGACCGCCCCTGGGTCACCCTTGTCTGGAACGACCCCGTCAATCTCATGTCGTATGTCACCTACGTGTTCATGACCTACTTCGGGTACTCCAAGGACAAGGCGCAGGCGTTGATGTCCGATGTGCACAACGTCGGTCGCGCGGCCGTGTCGACGGGTACGCGCGAGGAGATGGAGCGCGACGTCACCGCGATGCACTCCTACGGGCTTTGGGCCACCCTCCAGAAGGATGACTGACGTGGCGGTGCAGGGCTTCCGTCGCAGCCTGGGGGGCAGGATCGTCCTGCGGTGCGATGACATTGAGCGCGGCATCCTGGGCGATCTCGTTGCGCAATTGCTCGAGTTCGTCACCCCCGATGACGAGCACCTCTGGGGCGACGACCTCGACCCCCTCGCCCGTCTCGTCAGCATCGACCCCAACGCCGAACGATCCGATGATCCCGCGCTGGCCCGGCTCTTCCCCGATGCCTACTCAGACGATGAAGAGGCGGCCTCGGAGTTCCGTCGGTTCACCGAGCGCTCCCTGCGCGAGACCAAGATGGCGCATGCGCGCACGGTGGCGCACTCCATCGATCGCTCGGGAAACAAGATCGTGCTCGGGGACGCTGACGCTCAGGCCTGGCTCGGCACCCTGAACGACCTGCGGCTCACCCTGGGAAGCCGTCTGGGGATCGACGAGGACAATCACGAGGACTTCCTCGCGCTGCCCGAGGATCACCCGACATTCGCGCTGTACCACGTCTATGACTGGCTGACCTTCCTTCAGGACACCCTCATTCGCGCACTGACAGGATTCGACGCCGAGCTCGTCGCCGACGAGCCGGGCGAGCCTGACGAGTTGCACCATGAGCCGACCGACGCCCGCTGACCTGTCGCGACCGGCCGCGTCGCGCGCTCGCGTTAGGGTCGGACCATGTTGAGGATCCGCCAGGACTTGGTCGATGCCATCGTGTCCCATGCCCGCGCCGACCACCCCGACGAGGCCTGCGGGGTGATCGCCGGGCCAGCGGGCGCGGACCTCCCCGACCGGTTCATCCCGATGCTCAACGCGGCACGCTCACCCACGTTCTACGAGTTCGACTCGATGGATCTGCTTCGCCTGTACCGCGCCATGGATGACAACGACGAAGTCCCGGTCGTGATCTATCACTCGCACACCGCCACCGAGGCCTATCCCTCGCGCACGGATGTGTCGTATGCGTCCGAGCCCGACGCGCACTATGTCGTGGTGTCCACGCGCGAGACCGGCGCTGGGGATGGCCCCTTCGAACTGCGGTCCTACCGGATCGTCGACGGGGTGATCTCCGAGGAAGAGATCACGATCATCTGACCCGGCCAGCGATCTCGGGGCGCCGACACCGCACCCGGCGGGGGCCGCCGGGAGTGGCGCGCCCTAGGCTCGGCCTTGGTTCCAGTGACCGCGCACGACCCGCATCACCCGCACCACAGACCCGCCAGACCCCAGACATCCGAGTGGAGTACGACCGCCATGGCCATCGAGGTCCGAATCCCGACCATCCTGCGTACCTATACCGATGGCGCGCGTGCGGTCGAGGGCTCTGGTGGCACCCTGCGGGCACTGCTTGATGACCTGGAGACCCGTCACCCGGGTATCCACTCGCGCATCGTCGATGACGCGGGGCTCCGCAGGTTCGTCAACGTGTATCTCAACGACGAGGACGTCCGATTCCTCGACGGCATCGAGACCGTCGTGGCCGACGGTGACGTCGTCACGGTGCTGCCCGCAGTCGCGGGAGGCTGAGCGACCGTCATGCGCTTCGACTCGCTGCTGGACTCGGTGGGCCGCACCCCTCTCGTGGGGCTGCCTCGGCTCTCGCCATCGCCGGATGTGCGGCTGTGGGCCAAGCTCGAGGACCGCAATCCCACTGGGTCGATCAAGGACCGTGCGGCGCTCGCGATGGTGGCCGCGGCCGAGGCCGAGGGGCTGCTGCGACCGGGCTGCACGATCCTCGAACCCACGAGTGGTAACACCGGGATCTCCCTGGCCATGGCCGCCAAGCTCAAGGGCTACCGACTCGTCTGCGTGATGCCGGAGAACACCTCAGTCGAGCGCAAGCAGTTGTTGCGCATGTGGGGCGCCGAAATCGTCTCCTCACCAGCGGCCGGTGGATCCAACGAGGCCGTTCGGGTCGCCAAGCTCCTCGCAGCCGATCACCCCGACTGGGTGATGCTCTACCAGTACGGCAACGAGGCCAATGCCATGGCCCACTACGACACCACGGGCCCGGAGATCCTCGACGACCTACCGACGATCACGCACTTCGTCGCCGGGCTGGGCACCACCGGCACATTGATGGGAACCGGACGCTTCCTACGGGAGAAAGTGCCGGGGATCGAGATCGTCGCTGCCGAGCCTCGCTACGGCGAGCTCGTCTACGGACTGCGCAACCTCGACGAGGGATTCGTCCCCGAGCTGTACGACGCCTCGGTGCTCACCACCCGCTACTCCGTGGGTCCTCGGGACGCCGTGCGTCGCACCCGCCAGTTGCTCGAGGAGGAGGGCATCTTCGCCGGCATCTCCACGGGCGCGATTCTCCATGCGGCCCTGGGTATCGCGGCTCGCATGGTGAAGGCGGGATCTCCCGCCGACATTGCGTTCGTGGTCTGCGACGGAGGCTGGAAGTACCTCTCAACGGGTGCCTACGAGGGCACTCTCGACGAGGCCGAGAATGCCCTCGACGGTCAGCTCTGGGCCTGATCGTGACGGATGCGCCGATCGGGATCTTCGACTCCGGGGTGGGTGGCCTCACCGTCGCCCGTGCGGTGCTCGACCAATTGCCGCATGAGCCGGTGCTCTACGTTGGTGACACTGCGCGCGGGCCGTACGGCCCGCGGCCCATCGGCGAGGTGCGTGCCTTCGCACTCGATGTCATGGACCATCTCGTGGAGCAAGGCGTCAAGATGCTGGTCATCGCGTGCAACTCCGCGAGTGCGGCTGTGCTGCGCGATGCCCGTGAGCGGTACGACGTTCCGGTAGTCGAGGTGATCGCGCCGGCCGTGCGTCGCGCTGTTCGTGTCACGCGCACGGGCAGGGTGGGCGTCATCGGCACTCGCGCGACCGTCACGAGTGATGCGTATGCCGACGCCTTCGCGGCGGCGCCCGATATCAGCCTCGTGCAGCAGGCCTGCCCTCGATTCGTCGAGTTCGTCGAGGCTGGAGTCACGGGAGGCACTGAACTGCAGCAGGTGGCGCACGAGTACCTCGACCCACTCGTCGAGCAGGGGGTCGACACCCTCGTGCTCGGCTGCACGCACTACCCGCTACTCGCAGGAGTGATTTCCTACGTCGTGGGGGAGGACGTCACCCTCGTGAGCAGTGCGGATGAGACCGCTCAGGATGTCTATCGAACCCTGATCGCACGAGGTCTCGAGCGTGACGTGTCGCTGCCTCCTCCCACTCACCGATTCCTTGCCACCGGAGACCCCGCGCCATTTGCCGCCCTCGCGCGCAGATTCCTGGGCCCGGAGGTGGGTGCGGTCGAGCGCGCACGCGGGCTGATGAGCTGATGCGCCTAGCGATCGTGGGCTGCTCCGGCAGTTTCCCCGGGCCCGAATCCCCGGCGTCGTGCTACGTCGTGGAGCACGAGGGCCGCCATATCGTGCTCGACCTCGGCAGCGGTGCGTTCGGCGCACTCCAGCGTCACGTTGACGTCCTGGCGTCCGACTCCATCGACGCGGTGGTGCTCTCACACCTTCACCCTGATCACTGTCTGGACCTCACCGCCTACTACGTCGCGCGCAAGTACCGCCCCGGTGGGCCAGGTTCGCCGCTCGCAGTTCTGGGACCTGCCGGCACGGCGGAACGTCTTGCTCGGGCCTATGACATGCCCGCTTCCCCGGGAATGACGGGCGTGTTCGAGTTTCGCGACCATGTCGAGGTCACCGACATCGGGCCTTTTCGGATCACGACATCCCTTGTGGTGCATCCGGTTCCGGCCTACGCGATCCGGGTCGAGGCAGGTGGCCGAGCCCTCGTCTACAGCGGCGACACCGGAGTGAGCGAGGCGCTCGTCGAGCTGGCACAAGGCGCCGACGTCGCGCTGTTCGAGGCGTCGTTCCTGCGCCGCCATCACAACCCGCCGGGGCTCCACCTGACCGCGGCCGAGGCGGCGGAGCATGCCGTGCAGGCAGGGGTCGAGCGGCTCATCCTCACCCACCTCGTCCCATGGAATGACGACGCCGAATCTCTGGCCGAGGCCGCCGAGGTATTCAGGGGAGATCTCTCCCTCGCGCGTGCGGGTGCGGTCCTCGAGGTCTGACGTCCGACGGTTAGGGTCACGGATATGACTCGTAGTGACGGCCGCGCCGCAGACCAGCTCCGCCCCATCAGCTTCCAGCGCGGGTGGCTCGACCACGCCGAAGGTTCGTGCCTGGTGGAGTTCGGTCGCACTCGGGTGCTGTGCGCCGCATCGTTCACGGCCGGCGTGCCGCGCTGGCGCAAGGACTCCGGACAGGGGTGGGTCACCGGCGAGTACGCGATGCTGCCGCGGGCTACGAACACCCGCAACGACCGTGAGTCCGTGCGCGGCAAGGTCGGTGGACGCACCCATGAGATCTCCCGGCTTGTCGGGCGATCGCTACGTGCGGCGGTCGACCTCGGGGCACTCGGCGAGAACTCGATCTTCATCGACTGCGACGTGCTGCAGGCCGACGGCGGCACGCGCACCGCCGCGATCACCGGTGCTTACGTCGCACTCGTCGACGCGATCACCTGGGCGCGCGGTCAGGGACTGGTCAAGGCGAATGCCAAGCCGATCGCGAACTCTGTCGCAGCGGTCAGTGTGGGCATCGTCGGCGGCGAGGCACGCCTCGACTTGCACTACGACGACGATGTTGCCGCCGACACCGACATGAACGTCGTGATGACCGGCGACGGACGCTATATCGAGGTGCAGGGCACGGCCGAGGGCCAGCCCTTCGACCGCGGGCTGCTCGATGAGTTGCTCGCACTCGCAGCTTCGGGATGTGCCGAGCTCACCCGGCTGCAGGCCGCGGCGCTCGGCCAGGTGTGACCCGGCTCGTCCTCGCCTCGCGCAATGCGCACAAGGTCGAGGAGATGGCACGGATCCTCGCCGATGCCGGTCTCGCCATCGAGGTGCTCGGCATCGACGCATTCGAGGGAGTACCCGAGGTCGCCGAGACAGGGCAAACCTTCGCCGACAACGCCCTGCTCAAGGCGCGCGCGGTCTGCCGCGCCACGGGCGAGCCCGCGGTTGCAGATGATTCCGGCCTCTGTGTCGATGAGTTGAACGGGATGCCCGGGATCTTGTCGGCCAGATGGGCCGGTGGGCACGGCGACGATACCGCGAACATGTGGCTCCTCCTCGACCAGCTCACCGACACCCCCGACGAGCGGCTGGCCGCGCGGTTCCGGTGCGCGGTGGCCTTGGTACTCCCCGATGGGCGTGAGTCGGTGGTCGAGGGCGAGATGATCGGAGCGCTCGTCCGTGAACCCAAGGGCGCCAACGGATTCGGCTACGACCCGATCTTCGTGCCCGACGGAGTTACCCGGACGAGCGCCGAGCTCTCAGCCCAGGAGAAGGACGCCATCAGCCACCGTGGCAATGCGCTGCGTGCGCTGGTGCCAGTGCTGCGTGAGGTGCTCGCACCCGACGGGCCCGCAGTGCCTCAGTAGGGGACGACGAGGTCGGCGTAGTCGGGGTGCTTCGAGATCCACCCCTTGATGAACGGGCACAGCGGCACCACCGCTTTGCCCTCGGCCCGCGCGAGGTCGAGCGCGCCTTGGGCAAGAGTCGAGCCCACTCCGCGGCCGGCGAATTCGGGAGCGACGACAGTGTGGGTGAAGATCCGGGTGCTCTCGCGTTCGCGATACGCCGCGAATCCGGCGACCTCTGACTCGATGAGCGCCTCGACTCGCGAGAGGTCGGTGTTGTCCACGACGAGGATGTCTCCCATGCGCTCCATTGTGCCCTGATGTGGCGTGGTGCAGGCGCCGGCGTGGCACAGCGGCGGACCGTAGGCAAACCGCTCTGGGGCGTGCAAGATAAGTACTCTCGGGCCGTCTGGTTCGTGGTAGTGAGCAGAGGGAGAGCGAGATCATGGCCACGGCAACGAAGGAATCGAACCCGCAGGCGCGACGTTTTGAGTCCGAGAGAATTCACGCATCGCCCACGGTGCTGATCCTCGGCGCGATCGGGCTGGCCATTTATGGTGTCGGCCGCCTGTTGGGTTCGGCAATTTTCGGTTCGGCCCATGGTCAGTTGGGTTCCGCGATCGCGTTCGTGGGCACTGCGGTGCTTGTGGTTGCTGTGGTATTGCATGTTGATCACCTCAGTTTCCGGCTCGGGCGCAGCGCGGTTGTGCTGGTGATCATTGGTGCGATCGCCGTTGGCATCGGGAACCTGTTGGGGGCGTTGAACGCCAGTAGTAAAGGTCCGCTGTGGTTTGTCGGCGCGGGCTTCGCGCTCGCGGGTGTGGGTGTGGCCATGGTGGCGGTCCACAAGGAGGGTCAGATGAAGGCCACGCTCGCCGACTACGTCGCGGGCGCCCCGTGGCAAGCTCGGGTGACGGTGTACGCCTCATTCTTCTCCCTGATCACCGCCGCACTCGGATTCGTCCTGTACGGGATCGGCATCATGGGGATGGCCAACGTCACCGGTCGCGGACCGCTGGTCCTGATGTGCGTGGGTTCGGTGCTGGCGGCGATCGGAGTGATCAGCCACGTTGAGCACCTCGTCCCCCGGATCGGCCTGCTGGCGGTGATCGCCGGGATCCTCGCGCCGCTGGTATACGCGGCCAACCCGTTCCTGGGGGCCTTTGATCCGGCGAACGCGGCAAACGCCACCTACTGGCACGTGTGCCTTGGGATCGGCACCCTGCTCGGAGCGCTGGCGTGTGTGCTCGCGTTCTCGAAGAAGCTCAGCACCGATAGCTGACCGCTCACCCGCCACAAGCCTCGACGGCCCTGGGAAACCATAGGTTTCCTAGGGCCGTCGTGTGCGGAAGGCGGGACTTGAACCCGCACGCTCGAAAGCACAGGATCCTAAGTCCTGCGTGTCTGCCAATTCCACCACTCCCGCGTGGGCGTCAGCCTAGGCGAGAGGGGGATGAACCCCAGTCACGCGGTGCCGCCCGATCACAAGAGCGAGCCCTGCCACTAGGCCCAGGCAGCCGGAGATCATGAGCGGCACGACTCCCGCACCCGGGCCCAGGGTCCACGTCAGTCCGGCCCAGAGCCCGGCGACGAGCACACCGCCATTGCTCAGTGACTGGAAGACACCCTGCGCCCGACCTCGATGCTCATCGGTGACAAGTGAGGAGATCCATGCCTTGCCGACCCCATCGGTGAACGCGGGGAACAGGCCGTAGAACCCCATGAGCACGAACACCCACGGGCCCTTGCCGACGAGGGCGAGCCCGGCGTACGCGGCAGCAAAGGCGATCAGTCCGATGCCGTAGACGAGGGGCCGGGGGAGGCGGTCCGACCATGCGCCGGCCGGGTAGGACGCGAGGGTGTAGACGAGGTTGAAGACGACATACGCGAGCACCACCTGTGTGGTGGTGAACCCGAGGTCCGACACGCGCAGAAGTAGCAGGACGTCGGGGAAGTTCACGATTGTGATCGCGACCAGCACTACCGTCACGCGCCAGAAGCTCCGCGGCAGCGGGCTAGGCGCGACTCGCAGTGGGATCGGAATTGGTGTGGGGGTGTCGGCTGGCTCGTCGACGCTGCGCTGACGCTTGCGCTCGACCACCAAGAAGGTGAGCGCCATCGAGAGCACGGCCGGGACGATGGCCCACCACAAGACTGCGCGGACGTTCCCATTCAGCAGCGCCAGGCCGGCGAGTGCGATCAGCGGCCCGATTACCGCACCCAGGGTGTCGCCCGCCCGATGGAAGCCGAAGGCCCGGCCGAGGTGTTCGCGCGGCACCGATCCGGCGATGAGGGCATCGCGCGGCGCCGAGCGCACCCCCTTGCCAAGCCGGTCGACGACCCGGCCCAGGAGGACGAGCGGCCAGGCGAACGCGAGGGCCACGAGGATTTTGCCCAGTGCCGCGAGACCGTAGCCGGCAGTGACGAACGGCCTACGTGATCGCTTATCCGACCACCGCCCGGCGACGTACTTCGAGATGCCCGCCGCGGCCTCGGCCGAACCCTCGACGATGCCCAGCACCACGGGTGGCGCGGCGAGCAGGCCGGTCACGAGTAGCGGCAGCAGCGGGTAGAGCAACTCGCTCGCGGCGTCCTGGGTGAGTGACACCAGGGTGAGGACGACCAGATTGCGGGTCAGCCAGGCACGACGCATGGGAGAAGCCTGGCACGCAGTGGGGAGACGACCGTCACCCCAGGGACTGGAACATACCCCTAGGGGTATAACGTTGGACCTGGGGAAGTAGCCGGTTGAGTGCCCACATGAAGGAGATCTGCCATGCGCATCGTGATCGTCGGAGGAGTCGCCGGAGGTATGTCCGCGGCAGCGCGCTTGAGACGGCTCGATGAGAGCGCGGAGATCGTGGTGCTCGAGCGAGGTGGCGATGTGTCCTTCGCCAACTGTGGCCTGCCGTATCACGTGGGCGGCGAGATCACCCATCGCGATTCACTCCTGCTGCACACCCCCGCCTCGTTGCGCGCGTCGCTGAACCTCGATGTCAGGACGCGGCATGAGGTCATCGCGATCAATCGCTCGGCCCGCACCGTCACGGTGCGCGACCTCGAAGCACAGCGTGACTACGACCTCACCTACGACGATCTGGTGCTGGCCACTGGCGCAGAGCCGATCGTGCCGCCGCTTCCCGGGCTCGATCGCCCCGAGGTCCGCACCCTGCGCAATGTGCCCGACGCCGACGTCCTTCGCCGCATGCTCGATGAGGGCGCACGCAAGGCTGTGGTGATCGGCGCGGGCTTCATCGGGCTCGAAACGGTGGAGGCCTTCCGCAACAGAGGGCTCGAGGTGACGCTGATTGAGCTTGCGCCACAGGTACTTCCCGCGATCGATGCCGAGATGGCCCAGCTCGTCGAAGCCGAACTGCGCGCCCACGACGTTGATGTTCGTGTCGGTATCGGCTTTGTCGCTGTCGAGGATTCGGCGACAGAGCACCCGATCGACGTCGTGCTCGCCGACGGTACTCGGGTGCCCGCCGACGTCGTGCTTCTCGGTGTCGGAGTGCGTCCTTCGACTGCGCTGGCGCGCGCTGCCGGTCTCGAACTTGCACCGTCCGGGGCTGTGGTCGTCACCCAGGCGCAACAGACCAGCGACCCTCACATCTACGCGGTAGGCGATGCGATCCAGGTGGTCGACGCCGTCACCGGAGCCCCCGGGGTCGTGCCACTAGCCGGCCCGGCCAACCGCCAGGGACGCATCGCGGCCGATGCGATCATGGGCCGCTCCGTTGCCTCCAGCCCTGTGCTGGGCACGGCGATCGTTCGGGTCTTCGAACTCAACGCCGCCGTCACCGGCCCGACCTCCCGCCGTCTCACGGCCGCGGGTGTTGAGCACCGAGTCGTGCACCTGCACCCAGGCAACCATGCCGGGTACTACCCGGGAGCGGAGTCCATCCACCTCAAGGTGATCTTCACGCCCTCAGGCCGACTTCTCGGCGCCCAGGCCGTGGGCGGCGCGGGCGTCGACAAGCGCATCGATGTCCTGGCCACTGCACTGCGTGCCGGAATGGATGTCGACGATCTCGCCGAGCTCGAGCTCGCGTACGCGCCTCCCTTCGGCAGTGCGAAGGATGCCGTCAACATGGCCGGGTTCCTCGCCCAGAACCTGCTGGACGGCACCCTCAGCAACTGGTCGGGCACCGATCTCGACTCCACACTCGACGGCTCGGTTCTGGTCCTGGATGTGCGGTCCGCGCAGGAGTTCGAGTCTGGTCACCTTCCGGGCTCGCTGAACATCGCGCACGTCGACCTCCGAGCCAGGATCGACGAGGTCATCACGGCGGCAGTTGGCCGTCCCGTCAGGGTGCTGTGTGCCAGTGGATTCCGGTCCTATCTCGCGCACCGGGTGTTGAGCGCGCACGGAATCGACTCCGCGAGTCTCGATGGCGGGCTACAGACCCTCCTCGCGATCCGCCCCGACGCGCCGCTCGTGGTGGGATCGGACTTCGCGGAGGCGATGAGATCGTGAGCAAGGCGGGGATCAACAGCAGAGTTAACCCACAGGAGACCGGCATGAAGATGGATCCAGCGTCGGCGGCCGCGGTCACCACTCGACTTCGACGCGCCCGAGGTCAACTCGAGGGCGTGCTTGCGATGATCGACGACGGCCGCGACTGCGAGGCGATCATCACCCAGCTCTCGGCGGCCTCTAAGGCCGTCGACCGGGCCGCGTTCACGATTGTGGCATGTGGTCTCCAAGCCTGTATCGAAGCCGAGTCGCGCGGTGAAGATCCGCCCATGGAGCGCGCGCGGCTCGAGAAGCTCTTCCTCTCCCTCGCCTGACCAGTTCGGCCCCGCGCGAGGTCGTCGTCATCGACCCCGCTAGCCTCCGTCAACCCGTGGTGCGCCCAGCGCATCTCATGATCCCTATGGAGTTCCGATGTCCAGTCCGCAGCCATCTCTTCCGTCCGTGTCCGTCGCCGAGCTCGCAGTGATCATCGCGGCCGATCCGTCGACCCCGGTCGTCGATGTCCGCGAGACTGACGAATACGCCGCAGGGCACCTGCCGAGTGCGGTGTCGATGCCACTGTCGATCGTCTCGGTGCGTCACGCCGAACTGCCGCGCGATCGCACGGTGTACGTCGTGTGCCAGGCCGGTGGCCGGTCCGCGCGCGCCTGTGGCTGGCTCGCCGAGCAGGGGTACGACGTCGTGAACGTCGAGGGCGGCACGGGCGATTGGATCAGCGCGGGGCATCCCGTCCACTGAGCGTCTGCCCGTGGGCGCTTCGCGTCAGATGCCGAGTTCCTTGACGAGGCGGGCCACGTGCCCGGTCGCCTTCACCGCGTACATCGCCCGCTCGATACGGGCGACTCCTGCGGCGTCGACGTCGATCACGAATGTCGAGCGGATCACGCCCGTGACCGTCTTGCCGTAGAGCTGCTTCTCGCCGTAGGCGCCATAGGCGGCCAGCACGTGCTTATCGGGGTCTGAGAGCAGGGGGAAGGTCAGCGAGTCGCGGTCGCGGAACTTCGCGAGCCGGGCGACGGAGTCGGGTGAGATCCCCAACACCGTGATGCCCTCGGCGCGAAGCGCAGCGAGTGAGTCGCGGAAATCGCACGCCTGCTTGGTGCATCCGGGCGTCATGGCCGAGGAGTAGGCGTAGAGGACCACGCGCGTGCCCTGATGATCGGCCCAGCGGTGCACGGTTCCGGTGTCGTCGGCGATGTCGAGGGCGGGAGCGAGGTCGCCGGGCTGGAGGCGGTCGGATGTCATGGGGAGAGCCTTCCAGACAGGGGGAGAGGGGATCGGGGCGAGGTGACCGGTCGCCAGAGAGCCCCTCTAGATGCATAGTCTTTGCAAGTGCGAGAATGTGGCAGCACGCGCCGATCGTCGGTGGGCACGAGTAGTGATCGCGTACGGGGAAGGGGTCGAGGCACGTGCACATTCCTGACGGATTCATCGATGTCCCCGTCTCGATCGCCGCGGGCGCCGTCGCCGTCGCCGGGGTCGCGATCTGCATCCGAGGCGCCCGTCGCAATCTCGATGAGCGGATCGCGCCGTTGGCGGGTCTGACGGCGGCCTTCATCTTCGCGGTCCAGATGCTCAACTTCCCGGTGGCCGCAGGTACCAGCGGGCACTTGCTCGGTGGCGCCCTGGCGGCGATCTTGGTGGGCCCCTATGTGGGTGCACTCGCAGTCACCACGGTGCTGGTCGTGCAGTCGCTGCTGTTTGCCGACGGTGGGCTGTCGGCGCTGGGTCTGAACGTGATCAACATGGCGCTGGTCACCGCTCTGGTCGGATGGCTGGTGTTCCGGGCCCTGGTGCGTGTACTTCCCCGCGGGCGCTCGTCGATCATGGCCGCCGCCGCTGTCGCGGCGTTCTCCTCGGTTCCCGCCGCGGCACTCGCGTTCACCGCCGAGTACGCGTTCGGAGGAACAGCGTCCTTCTCCTTCGGGCAGGTGCTCATCGCGATGACGGGTGTGCACGTGCTTATCGGGATCGGAGAGGCTGTCATCACCGGGCTCACGGTGGGAGCGTTGCTGGCCACACGGCCCGATCTGGTCTACGGCGCGCGCGGGATGATGCCCCGTCTCGAGCTCCGTTCAGGTGTGCCCGTCCCTGTCGCGTGAAGGCGCGCTGGTTCGTTCTCGGGGCGGTCACTCTCGTGGTGGTCTTGGCCGGGTTCGTGAGTTACTACGCGTCGACCTCCCCGGATGGGCTGAACAAGATCGCCGCGGATCAGGGCCTCGCGACGTCGTCACCGCCGATATCCGCGACGACCCCGCTCGCCGGTTACGACGTCACTGGGGTCGGCAATCCACGCGCATCGAAGGCGGTCGCCGGGGTTGTCGGAGTGGCTGTCACATTCGCGATCTCCGGTGGACTCGTCGTGATCGTGCGTCGGCGCCGTGGGGAGGTCGGCTGAGATGGGCGGGGGACATCGTCACGGTCCGGGTGGGGCGCTCTACCTTCACGGCCATTCATGGGTTCACCGTGTGCCCGCCCACGTGAAGGTGGTGACACTGCTGCTGTTCGTCCTGGTGGTGGTGGCCACTCCGGGCACCCTGCGGTGGACCTTCCTGGGATACGCGTTCCTGCTCGCTATCGTGGCGCGGATCGCCGAGGTGTCGCTGGCGACCATCCTTCGCCGAATGTCGGTGGAGATCCCATTTCTGCTCTTTGCGGTGCTCATGCCTTTCATCTCCACCGGGCCGCGCGTGGAGGTGCTGTGGTTCTCACTGTCGGTGCGTGGGCTCGAGGCCGCTTTCGTCATTCTCGTCAAGGCCTCACTCGGAGTGATCGCGTCGATCATCCTCGCGGCAACAACCTCCTCACATGATCTGCTTCTGGGATTGCAGCGGCTGCGCATGCCCGAGCTCATCGTGCAGATCGCCTCGTTCATGATCCGATACGCCGAGGTCATCAGCGGCGAGATGAGCCGGATGTCGATCGCACGGCAGTCCCGCTGTTTCGAGGCCCGAGGGCCGAGACAATGGCGCGTGCTCGGACAGTCCGCGGGTGCACTGTTCATCCGCTCCTACGAGCGTGGCGAACGCGTACACCTCGCGATGCTCTCGCGCGGATTCCAGGGCCGGATGCCACTCGTCTCGAACACCGCGGCGCTCCCCGCGCAGTGGTGGCTCGCGCTCACACTTCCCCTGGCCGCGGCACTCGTCTTGCTCATCTCATGGAGGGCCGCCCGATGACCGACGCCTGCCTGGACATCCACGGTGTGGCCTTCGCCTACCCCGACGGGCATCAGGCCCTCTTCGGTATCGATCTCCATGTGGCGCAGGGCGAGCGCGTCGCGGTGCTCGGGCCCAACGGTGCCGGCAAGACGACATTCATCCTGCACCTGAACGGAATCCTCGGCGCCCACACGGGCAGCGGCCAGTGCGAGGGAACCGTGGCGGTGACGGGGCTGCCCGTCACCCGCGAGAACCTCCGCGAGATCCGCAGACGGGTGGGCATCGTGTTCCAGGACCCCGACGACCAACTGTTCATGCCCACGGTGCGCGAGGATGTCGCGTTCGGGCCCGCAAACCTCGGCATCGTCGGCGCCGAGCTCGCGGAGCGGGTCGACGAGGCACTCCTCGCGGTGGGCATGCTCGACTTCGCCGACCGCCCTCCTCACCATCTGTCGTACGGGCAGCGTCGGCGCGTCGCCGTCGCCACCGTGCTGGCCATGAGGCCCGACGTCCTTGTGCTTGACGAGCCCAGCAGCAACCTTGATCCCGCGAGCCGTCGCGAGCTCGCCGACGTCCTTCGCGCGCTGGATATCACCCTGGTGATGGTCACCCACGACCTGCCCTACGCCCTCGAGTTGTGCGAGCGATCAGTGGTCCTGTCCGCCGGTGTGATCGTGGCCGACGGAGCCACTCGCGACGTGCTCTCCGATGGGGTTCTCATGTCCGCGCATCGATTGGAACTTCCATTCGGCTTCGACCCGAACGCGGTCCCGGCGTAGGCTCACCCTTGTGACCACTGCCGCGGCGAACGAGAAGGATCCGGTGGCGCCCGTCACGGCCGAGGATGCTCGCGAGGCCCCCATCCGTCGGCGAACCGTTGCCGAGATCGAGGCCGAGCTCGACGCCACCCGCGCCCGCCTCTCGAGCCGACTCGACGATCTTCAGTCCTACGTGTCGCCGCGAAATGTCGCCGAACGCCAAGTGCGCCGGATCAAGAACTCATTCGTCGACGAGTACGGCGGCATCCGGCCCGAGCGCGTGCTCGTTGCAGGGTTAGCTGCCATTGCGATCCTGGTGGGTTTGCGCGCGATGCGCCGCGGGCGCGGCTGAAGCCTCGTTCGTCGATAGCGTCTAGCCCGACTTCACACGTCTGCCCTGAGCGGATGCGCGACACATGCCGACACCCCCTCGCCGCAGTGCGGCGAGGGGGTGTCGGTCGCTCAGATTCTCAGGTGGTGGAAGCGGTCGGTGCAGGGTTCGGCGGCGCGAGGGGCTTGGCGCCCTTGCCGCCCTGGGTGCGGTCCCTGATGTGAACCGCGGTGGTGGTGTCGCCCGCCTCAATCCCCATGATGGCCACCTTGTCGTCGACCTTGACCGTGGTAATCCCGCCAGCCTGGCCGTTGACCACGGTGTCGGCGTTGACGACATAAGTCTTGTCGAATCCATCCTCACTGTGCACGGTGATGGAATCGGCGCTGACGGCGGTGACCGTGCCCCTCTGACCGTCGACGGTCTGGTAGCCGCCGCCCGCCTTGGGAACCACGGCACTTCCGTGGATCGCCCCGCCACGGCCAATGCCGAGGCCGCCGGCGCGCGTTCCCGCACCGTCTCCGCCAGCGTGGCGCGGGCCCTGTCCGGGTGCGCCCATCGGACCGTTCGCCCGGGCGCCCATGCGGCCTGGCCCGTTGCCGGGGGCGTCGGGGTCGTTCGGTGCTGGTTCGGCGGCGCTGGTGGCACTGGGATCAGGTGCGGAGGTGGTGGCACTCGCGGCGAAGGCGGTGCCGACGAACCCGAGTGCGCCAACGCCGAGTGCGGCGATCGCGACCCGGGTGCCAACCCGCGTGCGACGGGAGCCGCGCGCCTTCGGGGAGGACGAGTTCAATGGTGACTCGAACGCCAACGGCGCGACGAACTCCGGTGTGCCGCCTGAATGGTCGGGCGCGGGGTTCGACTCGGGAGTGTCCTGCTGCGTCATGTCGGTCCTCTCGGAACGTCAGGGCTTTGGAAGCCGTTCTGGTTACGTTATAGACGATCGTGCCCCCCGTACATGGGAAGACCCTGTGAACGGGCAGGGGATCCACTGGGCATTGCACTGAACTGTTGCGGGAGACGTCGGTACCCTGAGGGGTCGAAAGGATTGATCATGCCGGTCACCCGCCTCAATCACGCGGTGCTTTATGTGCGCGATGTCGAGCGCAGCGTCGCCTTCTACGCCGAGATGCTCGGCTTCCGCACCGTCATGGCCTTCCCCGGCGCGGCATTTCTCCAAGCCTCGGGCAGCACGAACGACCATGACCTCGGACTCTTCGAGATCGGTGGTGGTGCCGGCCCGTCTGGGGCCGGACGTGCCACCGTGGGTCTTTACCACCTCGCCTGGGAGGTAGACACCCTCGGCGAACTTGCCCGTATCGCGAGCGTGCTGGGCGATGCGGGGGCACTTGTGGGTGCGACCGACCACGCGACCACCAAGGCTTTGTATGCGCAGGATCCCGACGGCCTGGAGTTCGAGGTGAGTTGGCTCGTTCCGGCCGACCGTCTCGACCCCGAGACGTTGGAGCGTCGCTCGCGCAACCGACCACTGGACATCGACGCGGAGATCTCGCGGTATGGAGCCGCCACCCGCGGGGGCCTTGGCGTGTCGATCCCGTTGGGCATCGAAGTCTGAGGCTGGCCTAGGCCCCATCGAACGACGAAGGTCCGGCTGCGATCACTCTGCAGCCGGACCTTCGTGCTGGGTACGCCGCGAGGGACTTGAACCCCCAACCCGCGGATTAAGAGTCCACTGCTCTGCCAGTTGAGCTAGCGGCGCTTAGTGCTCAACCAAGATACACCGGCGCCGGGGCGGGGAGGAAATCACCTATGCCGCCGCCTGCTCCTGCCCGTACAACTCGGCCGATCGCGGCCCGCTGGGGTCGATGAGATCGAACAGAAGGGTCAGCGGTACGCCATGGCGCAGGAGCTCCATCACGTCGTCCTCCTCGTGGTGAGTGACTGTGTCGTTCGGGTGGGGGAGCTGCGCGGTATCACCTCACAGGTGTCGTCACGCGGCGGCACGATCATGGGGGGCCGAATGGGTGGTGCTCATCGGCTCTGGCCCTAGACCTCCACAGCCCTCATGTCGATTACATCGCCTGGGCGTAGTTGGGCCAGCCGGTCGAGATCGGCGTCGATCACGACTGCGATCACCGGGTAGCCGCCCGTCGTCGGGTGGTCGGGGCCCAGGATGACCGGACTCCCGTCGGGTGGCACCTGGATCGCCCCACTAACGACGGGCTCGCTGGGCAGTTCCCGGGAGGGCTCGACGCGGCTGAGTGGAACACCGAGAAGGCGGATGCCGACGCGGTCGATCTGCGTCGCGACCGACCAGTGTGTGGTCGTAAGCGCACTGATCGCATCGGCGGTGAACCAGTCTTCGCGGGGGCCGAGCATGACGCGCAACGGGCCTGATCTGGCGCGCACCGCCACATGGTCGACGAGAGGGTCGTGGGTGCCGTCGTCGCCGAGATCGAGCAGGTCGCCAGCCAGAACCGGCTCGGGTCCGATTCCTCCTAACGTGTCACGGGACGCACTGCCCAGGACGTGGGGGACCGCGATTCCGCGGCGCACCGCGACGTAGGACCTCAGCCCCGCGGTAGGAGGCCCGATCGTGAGCACCTCGCCCTCATTCACGTACAGGGGTGAGTTGCGGGATTCGCCGCGTGGGCGGTGGGGCTGGCCGGGCTGGCTCACCCCGACCCCGCCTCTCACCATGACGCTCCCCTCGGCCCCCGTGACCGCGACGACGCAGGCCACTCGAAAGTGGATCTCTAGACCCCCACCGAGAGTCTCGAGGCACGTGGCGGACTCCCGATTCCCCACGAGCCGGTTCGCTAGGCGCAGGGAGGCGCGGTCGAAAGCGCCGGACGAGCCCACACCGAGGGCGGCCCAACCTGGGCGACCCAGATCCTGGACGAGTGTCTGCGGTCCGGGTGAGATGACCTCGATCATGAGGCGATCCTGGCGAATCGCACTCGCGTGCCGGGCGTCAGCAGTGCGGGTACTGGGCTCGTGAGATCCCAGAGGGGTGTGCGGGTGTGCCCGAGCAGTCGCCAGCCACCAGGCGACTCGCGAGGGTAGACCGCCGACCATGTGTCGGCGATCGCGACTGATCCCGCAGGTACCCGGGTGCGAGGTGAGGCGAGGCGGGGCACTACCAGTGACGGGTCGAGCCCCCTGAGATAGGCAAAACCAGGAGAGAAGCCGCAGAAAGCCACCTGATAGTCCGCCCCCACGTGACGGGCGATGACCTCCTCGACCGAGATCCCGGCGACCCCGGCCACCACCCCGAGGTCATCGCCGTCGTAGATCACCTCGAGGGTGATGGTGGCGGGGTCGCCCTCCGGTTCGGCCATCGGTGTGATGCCGGCGACTCGACGGGCCAGTGCATTGACGTCAGCGTCGGCGCCGTGCGACACCAGCACGGTTCGGGCACCGGCGACGATCTCGGTGACACCAGGAAGGTCGAGAGCCTCGAGTGCGCGGACCATGCCGTGCACGTCGTCGACCTCGAGCAGAAGGGCGCGGTCGCCGCACTTGCGCACGAGGGTCACGACGAGGCATCCGTCCGAGGAAGTGTCGCTGGAACGAACGCCTCGAGGCGTACGCCGGCAGCGTTCAATGCCGCACGCACGCGCCCAGCGAGAAGAAGTGCGCCGTCGGTGTCCGAGTGCAGGCAGAGCGAGCGGGCCGTCACCGCTACGTCGATACCGTCGATGCTGCGGATCACGCCCTCGGTCGCGAGGCGCATAACGCGCGCGACGACCTCGTCGACGTCTGTGATCACGGAGCCGTCTCGCGAACGTGGCACAAGCCTGCCGTCTGCGAGATAAGCACGATCGGCGAAAGCCTCACTCACCACAGGGATTCCGCGTCGTACTCCCTCCTGTGCTAGGGCGCAGCCGGGGAGGGCAAACAGTGGCAGTGCGACCCCGGTTGCGTCGGCGTGGCGAAGCACGGCCTCGACGACTGCAGTTGCGACGTGAAGGTCGTCTGCCGCCGCGTTGTAGAGCGCCCCGTGTGGCTTGACGTGTGCGAGAGCGCCCCCAGCTTCGCGAGCGTGCCCGGCCAAATCGCGAATCTGGACGAGAAGCTGTCCGACCAGGATGTCGTGGGGGATCTCGAGACGTGTGCGACCGAATCCGGACGGGTCGACGTACGACACTTGCGCGCCGATCGCGACACCTCGGGTGACCGCATCACGGCAGACCCGGGCCATGGAGGCTGCGTCCCCGGCGTGGCCGCCACAGGCGACGTTCGCACTCGTCACGATCTCGACGAGGGCTGCGTCGAGAGCCTCGGTGTCGAGGTCCGCGGTACGCACTCCCTCACCGAGATCGGCATTGAGGTCGAGGACCCTCATACGGCGATCGACATGGGGCGAGGTCCTGTCACTGGAGGAGTCCGGGGGCGGCGCGGTCGTCGAGGTGATGGCGGACATGTCTATCGCGTCGAGTGTGCCTTGGCGTTTGCCCACGCGATCGCTCTGCCAAATGGCAGCATATAAATGCTCCCTCGCCCCTGCCGGGGCCGATCGCACACTCCGCCGTCGACAACGCAAAGGATTGAACATGGACATGCTCGCCGAGTTCGGAACCGGTCAGGTGCTATGGAGCATGATCTGGTTCTTCCTGTTCTTCATGTGGGTCTGGCTGCTCATCACCGTCTGGGCCGACATCTTCCGTAGCCACGACATGAGCGGTGGCGCCAAGGCCCTGTGGGTGCTCTTCGTGATCGTGCTGCCCTACCTCGGTGTGCTCGTCTACCTCGTCGCACGCGGCGGCAAGATGAAGGAGCACGCGCTCGCGCAGGTCAAGGCCCAGGAGGCTGCCCAGCGCGACTACATCCAGAGCATCGCAGGGACCGGCTCGGCGGGCGAGCTCGCGAAACTCGCCGACCTGCGCGATAAGGGCGTCATCACCGAGGCCGAGTTCGCATCGCTGAAGGCCAAGGCCATCGGCTAACGCCTAGTCGCGGCTGGCGCTAGCCGAATGTCGCGTCGCCAGATCGTCTATCGGGGCGGGTACCACTCCTTTCCTGAGTCTCAACTCCCCGGGGGGGGGTGACGTTATCTGATGAAGCACAAGTGGCACTTGGCAATTGGCGTTCGGGTATGGCTGCTCGTCGGCCTGTTCGGGCTCGTTCTCGTGCTCGAGCTCGCATTCCCTGAGATGGCGCGTCTGCCGTTCCTCGCGGTGCCCGCGGTCGCCGCGTCTGCGTTCGCCGGACCCCGGCTGACCGCGTTCGCTGTCGTGGCGACAATCGCCATCGCCATCGCCATCGTGCTGGGCAGCGCCGAACACGACCTTGGCACGGAGGAGCAGTGGTCGGTTCCGCTGACGATCGGACTCATCGGGGCACTCGCCACGTTCGTCTCCTACCGGGCGACGACTGCGGAGCGAGCGGTAACCGAACGCGGACAGGCGTTGGCCCTCGCGGAGCAGCGCTATGACCTTGTCGTCGACAACACCACAGACTTGGTCTACCTGGCCGACAATGATCGTCGCGTGACGTGGGTAGCTCCCTCGGTGACCCGAGTGTTGGGATGGACCCCGGACGAGTTGGTCGGAACCCGGATCATGAATTTGGTTCATCCCGTTGACAGGGAAAGCACCGAAGTGCACCGCGCCCGGGCCTACTCCGGGCTGATAGCTCCACCCTCGCCCACGGGGTTCGTCATGCGCATGCGCACGAAGGCCGGTTCTTATCGGTGGATGTCGGGCGATATCACGGCCGTGGAGGCCCGGCTGGGGCGTCCCGCCGGGGTTGTAGGCGGTATGCACGATGTCGATGCACTCATGCGTGCCAGTGACCTGGCACGCTCCAGCGAAGAGCGGGTTCGCGCCATGATGGATTCAATGATGGATCCGTTCGTGCTGCTGGACTCGCTGCGAGATCCCTCAGGGAAGATCGTCAACTTCGTCGTCGCCGACGCAAATCCCGCGGCGTCTTCCTTCCTCGGACTCGAGCGTGAGGTACTCGTCGGGTCGGACATCCTGGGCCTTGTGACCGGTATCGCAGGCTCCGGACTATTCACGTCGGCGTGTTCGGTCGTCGAGGCCGGCGAACCCCTCGCGATCGACGACCTTCGGTTTCAAGATCAGGGCAGTGGTCGCGCCTCGGGCTATTGCGATGTCCGCGCCGTGCGTGTCGGAGACGGACTCTCCTTCACCTGGCGCGACACAACGGACCGCCACGCTGCTGAGATCGCACTGAAGGCCTCTGAACGCCGGTTCTCGGACATGTTCTCGATGCATGGGGCGATCATGCTGCTCATCGAGGCATCGACCGGCCTCATCGTGGGCGCCAATGAGGCCGCCGTCGAGTTCTACGGGTATTCGCGCGAGCAGCTCGCGTCAATGGCGATCGGTGACATCAGCGCCCTTCCCTCGGAGGAGTCGTCGATGATCGAGGCCGATGTCGCTGCTCGAAGGACGACGTCGTTCATCACTCCGCACCGGATCGCCGACGGCAAGGTACGCATGGTCGAGGTGCGAGCCTCCCCGATTGTCGACGGCCAGAAAACCCTGAACTTCGCCATTATCCGCGATGTCACCGAAGACGTGGTTGCCCACGATGCCTTGAATTTCCTGGCGACCCACGATGCCTTGACGCACTTGGTGAACCGCCCCGAGCTGCTCAACCGCATGAGTCACTTCCTCTCCCAGCCGGTCACCGCGGGTAGGCAGGTTGCGGTGCTCTTCCTCGACCTCGACGGGCTCAAGACCATTAACGACGCTTACGGGCACGCGGCTGGCGACGACGTCCTCGTCGCAGTGGCCGAGCGGATCTCCGCGCAGGTGCGTGCTGACGACCTCGTCGCTCGTTTGGGAGGTGATGAGTACGTCGTAGTGCTCTCCTCGGTTCACGCCGTCGCCGATGCGGGCCTTGTCGCGGCCAAGATCCATCAGGCCATGTCGGAGCCGATCGTCCTCGACGGGCAGCAGATCCCGGTGACTGTCAGCATCGGCCTGTCGGCCGCGGACATCGGCGAGGACCCCGATCTGGTTCTTCGGCACGCCGACACCGCGCTCTATCGCGCGAAGGAGAGCGGTCGGTCGCGCACCGTCGTGTACGCGCCGGATCCGGTCGAGCATGCTGTCGGCTCACGTCACCTGAGATGAGCTGCCGCAGGCGATTCCTCCGCGGGAGGGTCGGCTGGGGATCCTCGAGGAGAGTCCTTGTAGGCGATATCCCGCTAGGGTCGCGTCATGTCGCAGGATCTCGCGCTCGACGTGATCATCGTCGGAGCAGGTGTGCTCGGGTGCTCGTTGGCACTCGAACTCGCGCGCAGGTCGCACCGGGTTGTGGTCCTCGATAGCAGGGGTGGGCCGGGGTACGGCAGTACCAGCGCGTCGTCCGCGATCATCCGCTATCACTACAGCCATCTGCCCGAGTCGGCGATCGCCTGGGAGGCAGGCCATCGCTGGCAGGACTGGGAGCGGCACCTTGGGGTCGTCGACCCGATTGGCATGGCGCAGTTCGTGCCCTCGGGTGCTCTCGTCCTCGAGGGGCCGGGCTATGACATCGAGCTGTTCGTGTCGATCCTGCGAGAGCTGAACATCGACGTCGACGAACTCACCGCTGCTGAACTGCGCGAGCGCTTCCCCGGCCTTGATCCCCAGCGCATCGGCCCGGCGACCGTCCTCGAGGACGACCACTTCTGGGCCGAGCCCACGGGTGAGCTTGCCGGGATGTACGTCGAAGGCGCTGGCCATATCGATGATCCCCAGCTCGCCACCCACAACCTCGCCCATGCGGCCGAGGCCAATGGTGCGGTGTTCCGCTTCGGCTGCGAGGTTGTCGCGGTTCTTCGCGACGGCGGCCGCGTCTCTGGTGTCGAGCTCGCGGGCGGCGAGCGGGTGCACGCGCGCGTCGTGGTCAACGTGGCCGGGCCGTGGTCCGCGCAACTGAACCGCCTCGCCGATGTGCTGGAGGACTTCACGACCACGACCCGCCCCCTCGAGCACGAGGTGGTGTCGGTGCCTGCGCCGGCGGACTTCCGGCTCGGGCATGGGGGCACCTGCGTCACAGATGCGGACTTCGCCACATACTTCCGGGTTCACGCGGGCGACACGATCATCGTGGGCGGCCTCGAACCGCCATGCGATGAGCTCGTGTTCCTCGACTCACCCGACGACGCGGCAACCTCGATCAGCCAGAAGACCTGGGAACTCCAGACACTGCGGCTCGCTCGCAGGCTTCCCGGGCTGGGTATCCCCTCGACCCCGCGCGGGATCATCGGCGTCTACGACGTCACCGAGGACTGGATCCCGATCTACGATCGCACCGCGCTCGATGGCTACTACGTCGCGATCGGCACGAGCGGGCACGGGTTCAAGCAGGCACCATTCGTGGGCGAGATCATGGCCCGCCTCATCGAGCAGGTGGAGGGTGGTCATGATCACGACCGCGAGCCTCTGGTGGTCAAGGGATCCTGGACGGGTGTCGACGTTGATCTCGCGCACTTCTCACGCTTGCGCGGTGTTGTGCCGCAGCGGGGGATGGGCTAGTCAGGGAGTGGACGGATGAAGTCGTCTTACCAGGTCGTCGTTATCGGCGGCGGCATCGTCGGGTGCAGCCTGCTCTATCACCTGACCCTGCGGGGCTGGACAGATGTCGCGATCATCGAGCGCACCGAGCTCACCGCCGGGTCGAGTTGGCATGCGGCAGGTGGCTTTCACGCGATCAACAGCGACACTCACATCGCGGCCCTGCAGAAGTACACGATCGGGCTCTACCCGCAGGTCGAGGCCGAGAGCGGCGTCAGTGTGGGTCTGCGGATGACCGGCGGCATTGAACTCGCGAGCACTCCAGAGCGCATGCAGTGGCTCAGGGCCGAGCTCGACTGGCACGCGATGATGGGCACGCAGGGCGCGCGAGTGCTCGACGTGGACGAGATCGTCGATCTCGTCCCGATCGTCGAACCCGCCGGACTGGTGGGAGGCCTCTTCGATCCGCACGAGGGCAATCTCGATCCGCATGGCGCGACGCACGCCTACGCGGGCGCAGCGAGGCTGCGCGGGGCCGACATCGTCCTTCACAACCGGGTGCTGTCCATCACGCGCACGCCCGATGGCTTGTGGCGGCTCGATACCGAGCAGGGCCCGGTGATCGCCGAGCATGTCGTGAATGCCGCAGGGCTCTGGGCCCGCAAGGTGGGTCGCATGGTCGGGGTCGACCATCCGGTGACCCCGATGCAGCATCACTATCTGGTCACCGAATCTGTGCCCGAAATTGCGGCGCTCACCCATGTGATGCCCGCGGTCACTGACCTCGAGGGCTTCACCTACTTGCAGCGCGAGCAGGACGGGGTGGTGCTCGGCGTCTACGAGCAGAACCCTCGTCACTGGAAGACCGAGGGAGCCGACTGGGACTTCGGCATGGTGCTCCTCCCAGAGGACATCGACCGGATCAGTCCTGAGCTCGCGATCGGCTTCGCCCGTTTCCCCGCGCTCGAACGGGCGGGAATCAAGCGCTGGGTCAACGGCGCATTCACCTTCACCCCCGACGGAAACCCGCTCGTGGGCCCGGTGCGCGGGGTCCGGAACTACTGGTCGGCCTGTGGGGTGATGGCGGGCTATTCCCAGTGCGCCGCGATTGGTCTGGCACTGTCGAACTGGATGGTCGACGGCGATCCCGGCGATGACGTCTTCGCGATGGATGTCGCGCGTTTCGGCGACTATGCCGCGAACGACCGGTTCCTGAAGGACACCACGGCGCAGTTCTACTCGCGCCGGTTCGTCATCGCCCACCCCAACGAGCGACTGCCGGCCGGACGGCCGCTCAAGACGACTCCCGCATACGACCTCCTTCTCGCGGAGGGCGCGCATTTCGACGCCACCTGGGGGTTGGAGGTGCCGCAGTACTTCACCCCCGGCCGGACGGATTTCGCCGAGGTGCCCACCCTGTTTCGCCCCAACGCGTTCGGATTCGTGGCCGACGAAGTCGCGGCGGTGCGGGGCGCGGTGGGGGCCTACGAGACGGGTGTCTACGCGCGCTATGAGGTCACCGGCCCGGGCGCTCACTCCTGGCTTGATCGCATGCTGGCCGCGCGCATCCCGAATGTCGGTCGGGTCAGGCTCGCCCCGATGCTCCACCCCACGGGCACCCTCGTCGGCGACCTCACGGTCTCGCGTCTGGAGGATGAGCGCTTCTGGCTCGTCGGGTCGTACTACCTCCAGGAATGGCACCAGCGCTGGTTCGAGTCCCACCTCCCGTCCTCCGGGGTCCACATCGCCAACCTCACCGACGACCACCTCGGTTTCGCGATCTCCGGCCCGGCATCGCGCGAGCTGCTCTCCCGGCTCACCGACGTCGATGTGTCGAACGAGGCAGTCCCGTGGATGTCCTGCCAGTCGATGGACATCGGGATCTCGCGCGCGGTCGTGGCTCGGCTCTCATTGACCGGTGAACTCGGCTATGAGATCACCGTGTCCGCTAACCAGCATCGATCGTTGTGGTTGCGCCTCGCTGAGGCGGGCGCCGACCTCGGGCTGCGTCCCGTGGGCGACCGCGCGATCGACAGCCTCCGGCTGGAGAAGGCCTATGGCATCTGGTCCACCGAGTTCACCCAGGCCTACACCCCGGCCATGTCCGGTCTCGACCGCTTCGTCGCCTTCGACAAGGGTGATTTCATCGGGCGCGACGCGGCGATCCGCGATCGCGACCGTGGTCCGGGTCGCCGCCTCGTGCTGCTCGAAGTGGATGCCCTCGATGCGGACGCCTCCGGCGACGAGCCGGTGTGGTGCGAGGGCCAACTGGTCGGATTCGTGACCTCGGGGTCCTACGGGCATCACGTGGGCCGAAGTCTGGCCCTCGCCTACGTGGACGTGGCCGTGATCGAGGAGCGCCCCGAGCTTGCCGTATCGGTGATTGGGGAGCGCCGGGCGGCGAGAATCCTTCCTGAGGCGGCCTACGACCCGCAGGGATCACGCGCGCGCGGTTGATCGTCTGTTGCCATGAGCCCCGCGGCCCTGACCGGGTGCTCCAGAACGCGAAAAGGCCCCCGGCCTGCGTCTCCGCAGGCCGGGGGCCATCTCGTGGGGTGGATGACGGGACTTGAACCCGCGACCACCGGGACCACAACCAGGTGCTCTACCAGCTGAGCTACACCCACCATGCCGCGCCTTGCCTGACGAATCCGTCCTGCGAGCCGCAACCGACAGGGAGTATATCCGCGCGCGCGGAGCAGTCCTAACCCTGGTCGGGGAAGACCACGTGGTGTGAGGCGATCACTCGTGATTCGTCGGTGGTCGGCCCGGGACCGGGGATCATGACGGCCTCGCGGTAGAAGCGAAGCTCGGCGATGCTTTCTCGTGTGTCGGCGAGGGCGCGGTGGTTGCCCCGCTTCTTCGGGGAGTTGAAATAGACCCTGGGATACCAACGGCGCACGAGTTCCTTGATGCTCGAGACGTCGATGAGGCGATAGTGCAGGAACGCGTCGAGCTCGGGCATGTCGCGGGCCAGGAAGCCGCGGTCGACGTACACGCTCGACCCCGCCAGAGGTGCCTTGCGGGACTCCACGACGTGCGAGCGAATGTAGGCCAGGAGAAGCTGCTCGGCGTCGGCGATGGTGCCGCCGTGGGGGATCTCCTCGATTAGCCCCGAGGCGGTGTGCATCTCGCGTACGATTTCTGGCATGGCGGCGAAGGCGGCGTCGGGCGGGCGGATGACGAAGGTGATCCCCTCGTCGAGTTCGTTGAGTTCGGCGTCGGTGATCACGCACGCGACCTCGACGAGGGCGTCGGAGGCCAGATCGAGGCCTGTCATCTCGCAGTCGAGCCACACGATCCGGTCGGTGGGCTTCCCGTTCGTCGTCATGGGCGCCACCCTAGGCGCTCGAGGACCGAGTGGTTCACCCGAATGGCCCCGTGAGGAGCACGTTCGGGCGCCGATGAAGAGCCTATGAGGTCATATGGCGCTCGCACGAGCACGCTTGGGCACCCCCGTCACGCAGGCCGACGTGCGGCCCGTGCCGCGGTGTCAGGTGTCGCGGTTGTAGCGGTGCTCGCCGGACTCGGCCTTCCCAACGCCTTCGCCTCGCCGTCCGTGGATCTCCCCTCACCCGGTTCCTCCTCGACCGTGCTCACTGGCACCGTCGAGAGGTTGCACCTAGACGACTTCGCCAACCCGCTCCCGACATCCGCCGACGAGCTCGCATTCGTCCAGACCGAGGCCGGGCCGGTCCAGGTTCCTGCCTCACGCGTGGACGACGTCGCAGAGGGCTCCACGGTCGCGGTGGGCGTCGCTGACGCCGGCTCTGTCACTCAAGCGCCCGCCTCCGCTGCCGATGCCGCCGACCCCGAGGCCGGGGCCGACGTCACGAGCGTCGAGGTCCTTGCCGAGCCAGCCCTCGCGACAACGTCGCCCACCGCCGGCGTTGTCGCGGTCGCGGCCGCAGCGGCCTCCTCCGTGGCCAAGCACCAGGTTCTCGTGGTGGTCGTCATACCTGCGGGCGGAAGCGCTTCTGCGGTGTCTGCCTCCACCATCGCGTCCGTGGTGAACTCCGGCGTCAACAACTACTGGACGACCGTCACCGCAGGCGCCGTCGGTTTCGCTGCGACCGCCTACCCGTCCGTCGTGACGACCAAGAGCACTCCTTGCTCCAGCGGCAGTGTCGCCTCGTCCTTCACCTTCTGGGACGAGGTTGCCGCCAAGGTTGGCTGGGTCGAGGGCCCGGGCAAGCACATGCTCGTCTACTTCAAGACCTTGGCAAGCTGTGGTGGCATCGCGGGGCTGGGCACCATCGGCACCGGAGTCGGATCCGGCGGGGTGACGTGGTCGAACGGATTCCCGAGCACGTCGGTCCTGGGTCATGAGCTCGGACATAACCTCGGGCTGGGCCACTCGCAGGAACTCGACTGCGTGGTGGGCGGGGTGCGCGTCATGGATTCGGCACCCGCCAACTGCACCAAGCGCTCCTACTGGGACACCAACGACATCATGGCGGTCTCCTGGGACAACCAGGGCTTCCTCAATGCCTCGCACCTGCGGGGCCTTGGACTGGTCGACTCGACCTCCCAGGTGACTCCCGTCGATAACGGGCAGGTCACTCTGGCACCCCTGTCGACGGGTGCCGGCACGAGGATTCTGACGTTGAGCGACGGAGCCAACAGGTACGTCGTTGAGTACCGCCAGGCGGTCGGGCTCGATGCGTGGATGGCGACGACCACAGGGTGGGGTGCACCCGGCGTGACCGTCAGGCGGGAGTTCGACGCCACCCAGACCGGGGCATCAACATTCCTGGCCCGTGAATCCTTTGTCCTCGACGGCGACCCTGCATCTGCGGACACCTCTTTCGGCTCGATCCGCACGGTGCTACCCGTCGGTGTCTGGCTCAACCTCGCCGGTGGCCGACTTGGCCTTCGGATCAATTCTCAGAGCCTGAGCGGCGCGGTGATCGACTACCGGAACGGTGCGGCGTCGACCGATCCTCGATACGTTGCGCCGCCGATGCCGACTGTGTCTGCGCCCAAGTCACTCCTGGCAGTGGGTCCCATCCGCGCGGGAGCCACGGGTCCGACGGTGCCCCTCCGCTGGAGCTGGCGCGTCACGACACCCTCAGCCGTGCCGAATGCTGCCGCCGCACTGACGTCGGCCACCGCGGTGGGGCTCGCCAGCGCCGTGTCGACCGTGTGGACCCCATGGATGTACCGCGCATCGGTGCGTGCTGTTGACGGCACAGTGGTGAGTGCACTCGGGCGAGCCCAAGGTCGGTATGCGACCCAGAGCCCGGGTGCGTCGGTTGGCTACTCGACGGGCTGGGCATCGGTGGCAGCCCCGGGCGCAGTGGGTGGCGCAGTGCGCGCCACCAAGACACTGCGTGCGACCGTCCTGGTTCGGGTGACGGCCAGAAGTGTGGGATTGCTCCTCCAGACCGGCCCGACCAACGGATCCGTGGCGATCTACGTGGATGGAAAGTGGTCCGCGAACCTGAACCTTCGGGCCGCCGCCACCTCCACGCGGGTCGTCTGGAGCAAGGACTTCGGCGTCAATGGCGCTCACACGATCACGCTTCTCAACGCGACGGGTGGGGCGAGCGGCGTGCTCGGGTACAACGGGTTGGTCTCGCTCGTCTAACACCGCTCGGCCGCGCCGGTGCGCGCACTCCGGCTGGATCGCGCGAGGATGGTGATCCATCGCGCGAGGGGGCGGTATGACCACATCAAGTTTCGCGAGTGACAACAACGCCGGGATTCATCCTGAGGTGATGGCATCGATCATCGCTGCCGATGCTGGTGACTCGCCGTCGTATGGGGATGACCTCGTGACGGCCGCTGCTGTGCGACTGCTGCGTCGGGAGTTCGGCCCGCAAGCCGAGGTGTTCCTAACGTTCAACGGCACCGGCGCGAACGTCGTCGGCCTCCAGGCGATGGTTCGCTCGTTCGAGGCCGTCGTGTGCGCGGAGACGGCACACATCAACGTCGACGAGTGCGGCGCTCCCGAGAAACTCGCCGGCATCAAGCTCATTGACGTGGCGACTCCCGACGGCAAGCTCACCCCCGCGCTCATCGAGTCTGCCATTCGCGGTGCGGGAGATCAGCACCATGTTCAGGTCAAAGTCGTCTCGATAACTCAGTCGAGTGAACTGGGCACCGTCTACTCACTCGACGAGATCAGGGACATCACGTCGTGGTCTCACGCGCACGGCCTCCTGGTCCATCTCGATGGTGCCCGGCTCGCGAACGCGGCGTCGTCACTCGGGGTCGATCTCGGCGAACTCGGATCATCCGCCGGGATCGACATGATGTCCTTCGGCGGCACGAAGAATGGGGCGATGGGTGCGGAGGCCGTGATCGCGCTGCGGCCCGAGCTGGCGTCGTCACTGCCGTTCATCCGCAAGCAGTCGATGCAGCTGGCATCGAAGATGCGCTACGTCTCAGCGCAGTTCGTTGCGCTGCTCACCGATGAGCTCTGGCGTCGAAATGCCTCACACGCCAACGCGATGGCGTTGCGTCTGTCGTCCGGCCTCGCTGGCGCCCAGGGTGTCACGATCACTCACGAGGTCGCGGCCAACGCGGTCTTCGCGATCATCGACCCGTCGGCCACGAGGGTTCTCCAGGCGGAGTTCCCCTTCTATGTGTGGGATGAAGCGACCGGACAGGTGAGATGGATGACCTCGTGGTCGTCGAAGGAATCGGACGTCGACACCTTCGCCTCTCGGATCCGTGCCGTGGCCGCATCGGTTACCGACGGGTGAGGTCTATGACCTCGACCTCGCTGCCGACCTCGACTCGGCCAACCCCGACAGGCACGACGACCAAGCAGTCTGCCTGAGCCAAACCGCCGACCACGTGCGATCCCTGGCCCCCCACCGGTCGCACTCGTCGAGAGCCATCGGATGCGCGACTTAGGACCGCACGCACATATTGCTGCTTCGCTACGGGGGAGTCGAAGGCCTCGTCGGATCGTGCACGTTCACCAGGGCGCGATCCCTCAGTGAAGCCCATCATCGCCCGGATCAGGGGGCGCACGAAGAGCTCGAACGAGATGAACGAACTGACTGGATTCCCGGGAAGTGTCACGATGCGTACGTGCCGACCACCGGAAAACCGCACGAGCCCAGTGCCTTGGGGCATTCCGGGATGCATCGCCACCCTGGCGAATTCGACTTCGCCGGTGCGCGAGAGCACGGCTTTCATAGTGTCGTAGGCGCCCATGCTCACGCCGCCGCTGGTGACGATGATGTCGGCATCGGCCGCTGCCAGATCGAGCGCGGCGCGAACCTCATCCTCCTGGTCGCGCACGAGGGGTGCCCTGTGCGCCACGGCACCAGCTTCGCGAGCACACGCGGTGAGCATCACACCGTTCGAATCGATGATCCGGCCATGTGAGAGCACCGTGCCGGGCTCGACGAGTTCGTCACCTGTGGAGATAACCACGACTCGAGGGCGACGGAAGACGGGGACACTCGCGCGCCCGACTGAGGCCAGGACCGCGAGAGACCTCTCGGTGACCACGGTTCCGGCTCTCATCACGACAGATCCCGCGGTGACATCCTCGCCGGCCCAGCGCACGTAGGAGCCCGACGTGACGGCCTCGCGGACGAGCACGTCCGCAATGCCGCCGTTGGTCGCCTCGATGGGCACCACCGCATCGGCCCCAGAGGGGATCGGGGCGCCGGTCATGATGCGCACTGCCGTGCCGGACACCACCTCGAGGTGACCGGATGACCCCGCGGCTGCGTCCGCGATGACTCTGAGTGCGCGCGGGTTGGCTTCCGAGGCGTCTGCCACGTCGGCGGAGATCACCGCGTAGCCGTCCATCGAACTGTTGTCGAACGACGGGAGGGGCCAGGGGGCGACGATGTCACTGGCGAGACACTGGCCGAGGGCGTCGAGTAGTGGGACATCAACCTGCCCGAGCACATCGGTGTTGGCCAGCACGATCGCCTGGTGCTCCGACACGGTTCGCATGGGGGTCATCATGGCGCGTCGGCGGCCGCGAGGAGGGGCGTGAGCTCGGGCAGCCGGATCGACCCAGGCGTAGAGCGGCGGCGCCCATCGTTGGCGGAGTCTCGGATCGCCGCCATGACGGCCTCGAGTGCTCCGAGGGAGTGTCCGCTCACGAATGTGTCGACATAGGGCATCGCGGCAGCCATACCGCCGACGAGGGGCGCGTAGCCCGTGGCTGCTTTCCTCGGGTTCACCCAGATGATGTGGAACGCCAGGCGGGCGAGCTGCTCCATGCTGCGCGAAATGATTCTGGGGTCGTCGACCTCCCACCCGTCGGAGACGATCACCACGACCGCGCCGCGCGCCATTCCTCGACGGCCGTGCTGATCGATGAAGGTCTTCAGCGCCACCCCGATGCGGGTGCCACCAGACCAGTCGGGCGCGGCCAGCGCGGCGTTTCGGTAGGCGACGTCGGGGTGGGTGTCGCCCAATTGGCGCGTGAGGCGCGTTAGTCGGGTGGCAAATACGAACGCCTCGGAGCCGAGTGCGCGCACCGCACCTCGCATGAGGTGCAAGTAGATGCGGGCGTAGGGCTCCATCGACCCGGACACATCGGCGATCAGCACCACTCGACGCGGCCGCCGGGTGTTACGGCGGTAGACGCGGGTGACGGGATCTCCCGAAGTGCGATGGGAGGCCCGCAACGTGGCTCGGACATCGAGCCGGGTTCCCGCGTTGTGACGTCGACGGCGACGGGCCAGACGTAGCGGCGGAAGGAATGCCAGTCGGGCGATGAGGGCGTTGATCAGGCGCAGCTCGTCGTCGGAACAATCGGCGAAGTCCTTCTCGCCCAGACGTTCCTCGACGCTCACTGCGGCGAGCACTGACTCGCTCTCTTCCTCCTCCGGAGACCCCTGCTCGTCGTCGCCTGGGAGCCCGCTGGCCCCGCGGGGACGGGTGTGGGTCTCGCCTGTGCGCCCGGGATCTCCCGGTGCTGTGTCGCCCGGGAGGGAGGACGGGGGTGGATCTACGTTGCTGTCACCGCGGAACTCGGCCATGTCCAGGAATCCCCGGAAGACTTGGGAGAACACCCGATCGAAGATCTCGATCTGGTCGCGGCCGCTGACGAGTGTGGTGCGCCCGAGTGCCGCGAGGTCGACGACAGTCGTGGGCTCGGCCAAAGCGATCACTTGGGCGAAGCGGGCACTGCGCTCGGGCGTGACCGGAACCCCGGCCTCGTGCAGGAGATGGCCGAAGGTTGCGGCAATATCGGCTAGGTCAGGCATCCGCGATCCAGGCCAAGCCCTTCTCCCGGGCGACGTCGTGGTCTTCGCGGTACTTCAACACCGACCCGAGCGTGGCCTCGACCGCGTCGGGGTCCAGGACATTCAGGCCCATGAGGGTTGCCGCGTTGACCCAGTCGATGGCCTCCGCCACCCCGGGCAGCTTCTGGAGGTCGAGGCTGCGCAACCGCTGGACGGCGCCGGCGATCGCGCTCGCGAGTTCGGGGCTGGCCTCGGGGACCCGTGACCGCACGATGGCGGTGGCGCGGGGGAGCGGTGGGTAATCGATCCAGTGATAGAGGCAGCGGCGCTTGAGGGCGTCGTGGAGGTCTCGGGTTCGATTCGAGGTCAAGATCACAATCGGCGGGTGGGTCGCCGTGAGGGTGCCGATCTCCGGGATCGTGACCGTTGACTCGGCGAGGAGTTCGAACAGGAATGCCTCGAACTCCTCGTCGGCGCGGTCGATCTCGTCGATGAGGAGCACGGCCGGCATGGGCCCGGGGTGCTGGAGTGCGGCCAAGAGCGGTCGGCGGATGAGGTAGTCGGCGCCGAACAGTGACTCTTCGGCGAGGTCGGCCCCGCGCGCCTCGGCGAGCCGGATACCCAGGAGTTGGCGCGGGTAGTTCCACTCGTAGAGCGCCTCTGCAGCGTCGATCCCCTCGAAGCACTGCAGTCGGATCAAGGGAGTGCCGAGCAGTTCGGCGAGCGCCTTCGCGGCCTGAGTCTTGCCAACACCGGCTTCACCCTCGAGCAGCAACGGCTGCGGCAATCGCACGGCGCAGAACAGCGCCGCGGCCAGGCCGGCATCGGTGAGGTAGCCCACCTCGGCGAGGCGGTCGGACAGGGTGCGAATGTCAGGGACGAGATCGGAGATGGTCACGAAAGCGGATACTTCCCTGGATCGGCAACGTAAGCACGTCGACATGCCGCGCAGCAGAACCAGAGCCGTACGCCGTCGACGTCGGCGACCAGGGCGTCATCGGTGATGGCCACCGTCATTCCGCACACGGGGTCGATGGCTGACGCGGACTCCAGGGTGATCATTCCGAACGACGTCACTGGCGGCTGCGCGATCACGGGCACTGGTGAGGTGCGTGAGACGCGCGAGGTACGGGGTCGCTCGGCGATGAGTTCCGCGTAGACCGAGAGCGCGATCTCCGCCGGTGTACGTGCGCCGATGTCGAGCCCGGCGGGGGTGTGGATGCGCGCGCGCTCGTCGGGGGTGAGATCGAGGGACTCCACCACGGCAGTGCCGCGCTTGGGGCTCGCGACGAGAGCCACGTACGGAACGCCTGCCCGTACCGCCTCGACGAGGGTGTCCTCCTCGCGCTTGCCGTGGCTGGCCACGATCACCGCATCGGCGGCGGCCAGATCAGCGGCTACGAATACCGACGCCTGATAACCGAGCGCGGCCGCGACGATTGCGAGTGCGACGGCGATCGGGCTGTCCCCGAGGATCGAGACCAGCGGCACGGGGATCACGGGCTCGAGGAAGATCTCGAGCGTTCCTCCCGACAGACACGGGTTGTGCACCACGGTCTTACCGGGTTGATCGGCCTCGGGGTTCGGGGCGATGCGCAGGAGCATGGAGTCACCCGAGGCCAGCAGTGTGAGGGCCTGACTCCGGACCGTGGACTCGGCACATTGGCCGCCGACGAAGCCCTCGATGACCCCATCAGGAGTCACGAGGGCTTCGTCGCCGGGCTTGGCAGAGGTGGGGCGTTCGGCCAGCACTACGCGGGCGTGAACGAACGGGATCCGCTGCAACCGCAGGGATTCTGCCCGTTCGTTCAGCGCCGGCGCAGTCATCTGGTTACTCCACCGCCATATCGGTGCGGACGGGCCGCCCCTGGATCGCACGCCACACATTGGCCGGAGTGAGTGGCATGTCGGCGTGACGGACCCCGAACGGAGAGATCGCGTCGATCACGGCGTTGACGATCGCCGCCGGAGATCCGACGGTGGCCGACTCGCCGACACCCTTGGCGCCGATGGGGTGGTGCGGTGAGGGAGTGACGGTCTCGCCGAGTTCCCAGTCCGGGCACTCCATCGAGGTCGGCAGCAGGTAGTCCATGAAGGAGCCACCGAGGTTGTTGCCGTCCTCGTCGAACGCGATGACCTCCATGAGGGCCATACCGATGCCGTCGGCCAGGCCGCCGTGCACCTGACCTTCGACGATCATCGGGTTGATGCGCGTGCCGCAGTCGTCGACGGCGATGAACCGGCGGACCTTGACCTGCCCGGTGCCCGGGTCGACGTCGACGACGCAGATGTAGCAGCCGTAGGGGTAGGTGAGGTTCGGCGGGTTGTAGACGACCTGGGCGTCGAGGTGTCCCTCGACACCTTCGGGGAGCTCGAGTGAACCGTGAGCCGCGAACGCGATCTCCTGGATCGTCTTGCCCCGTGTTGGGTCACCCTTGACGAACCAACGGCCCAGTTCCCACTCGAGGTCATCGGGTGAGCACTCCAGGGCCGCCGCAGCGATCAGTCGGGCCTTGTCGCGAACCTTGCGGCCCACGAGCGCGGCCGCGGCACCGGACACCGGGGTTGACCGGGATCCGTAGGTGCCCAGGCCGAATGGGGTGTTGTCGGTGTCACCATGGATGACCTCGATGTCCTCGGGCGGGATGCCGAGTTCATGGGAGATGATCTGGGCGAACGTCGTCTCGTGGCCCTGACCCTGGCTCTGCACCGAAAGCCGCACCTGGGCCTTGCCGGTGGGGTGAACCCGCAGGTCGCATCCGTCGGCCATGCCGAGACCGAGGATGTCCATGTGCTTGCGGGGGCCAGCGCCCACGCCCTCGGTGAAGAACGAGATACCGATGCCCATGTACTCGCCCTTGGCACGCTTCTCGGCCTGCTCGCGCCGCAATTCGTCGTACCCGGCGATGTCCATGGCCACACGCATGGTCTTCTCGTAGTCGCCGGAGTCGTACTCCCAGCCTGTGGGGCTGGTGTACGGGAACTGCTCGGGGCGCAGCAGGTTCTTCAATCGCAACTCCGCCGAGTCCATCTTCAGCTCGGCCGCGAGGCAGTCGACGATCCGCTCGATCGCGTAGACGGCCTCGGTGATCCGGAACGAGCAGGCGTAGGCGACGCCGCCGGGTGCCTTGTTGGTGTAGACGGCCTTCACATTGCAGTAGGCCGCGGGGTAGTCGTAGGAGCCGGTGAAGATGTGGAAGAACCCGGCCGGGTAGTTGGTCGGCTGGGCCACACCGTTGAACGCACCGTGGTCGGCGAGGACGTCGACCTTGACGGCGAGGATCTTGCCTTCCTTGGTCGAGGCGATCGAGACGTTCATGTGGTAGTCGCGGGCGAAGCCGGTCGACATGAGGTTCTCGGCGCGGTCCTCCACCCACTTCACCGGCTTGCCGGTGACGATCGAGCCCACGATGGAGCAGACGTAGCCGGGGTAGATCGGCACCTTGTTGCCGAAGCCACCGCCGATGTCCGGGCTGATCACCTGAATCTTGTGCTCGGGCAACCCGGCGACGAGGGCATACACCGTGCGGTGCGCATGGGGTGCCTGCGTGGTCGTGTAAAGAACGAGCTTGCCGGTGACTGGGTCCATGTGAGCGACCGAGCCACAGGTCTCCATCGGAGACGGGTGCACGCGCGGGTAGAGGATGTCCTCGGTGACGACCACGTCAGCGGCGGCGAAGGCGGCGTCGGTGTCGGCCTTGTTCCCCGCCTCCCAGTCGTAGATGTGGTTGTCGGTCTTACCCTCTTTGTCGTCACGAATGATCGGTGCACCGGGGTCGAGTGCCTTCTTGGCGTCGACGACCGCGGGCAGCGCGTCATACTCGACATCGATCAACTCGAGGGCGTCCTTGGCGATGTACCGGGAGTCGGCGATGACGAACGCGACCTCCTGGCCCTGGAAGCGCACCTTGTCGGTGGCCAGCACCGCCTGGGTGTCGTACGACAGGGTCGGCATCCAGGCGAGCCCGAGGCCGGCGAGGGTCTCGCCCGTGATCACGGCGTGCACGCCCGGGAGTGCGAGCGCCGCCGAGGTGTCGATCGAGACGATGCGGGCGTGGGCGTACGGGCTTCGCAGGATGGCGCTGTGGAGCATGCCGGGGAGGTTGACGTCGTCGACGTAGTTCCCCTCGCCGCGGAGGAATCGGACATCCTCCTTGCGATGCATGCGGCCGAAGCCGATGGGGTTGCCTGCTGCGCTGAGTGGTGCTTCGTCCAGGGCGGTCATGCGGTCACCTCACTCGTGGCGGGGTTCTCAGCGGCCCACTGGACTGCTGCGACGATGTTCTTGTAGCCGGTGCACCGGCAGATGTTTCCGGAGATCCCTTCGCGGATCTCGGCCTCGGTGGGGTGCGGGTTCCCATCGAGCAGGGCTCGGCAGGTCATCATCATCCCGGGGGTGCAGAAGCCGCACTGGAGGCCGTGGCACTCCATGAAGCCCTTCTGGATGGGGTCGAGTTCCGCGCCATTGGCGAGGCCCTCGACGGTGCGAATCGCCTTGCCGTCGGCCATGACCGCCAGCATCGTGCAGCTCTTGACCGGCTCGTTGTCGACCCAGAGGGTGCACGCCCCGCAGTTGGAGGTGTCGCAGCCCCAGTGGGTTCCTCGAAGGAGGAGTTCGTCGCGGATGAAGTGCACGAGCAACATGCGTGGCTCGATGTCGCGCGAGTGCTCGACACCGTTCACGGTGATCGTCACCTGCATGATCAGGCTCCCTGGCTGGATCGGGCGGCGCGGCGGAGCGCACGCAAGGTGAGTTCGTAGGCGAGGTGTGCCTTGTAGTCGGCCGGGCCGCGCTGGTCGGCGACGGGGTTGCACGAGTCGCCCGCGATCTTGGCTGCGGCCGCCAGGTTCTCCTCGGTCGGCGCCTTGCCGATGAGGAACTCCTCGGCGGCGGGGGCGCAGTAGTGATCGGCTCCGACGGCGGTGAGTCCGATACCGCAGTCGGTGACGACGCCGCCACTGACGACGACGAAGACTCCGGACGAGGCCACGGCCCAGTCGCCAGCGCGGCGCTCGACCTTCTCGTACGCGCTGCCCGCGCCGGGACGGATCGGGTAGCGGACCTGCGTGAGGATCTCGCCGGCCTGCACCTTCGTCTCGTACGGGCCCTCATGGAAGTCGCGCAGTGCGACCGTGCGGGTGCCCGCTGCCCCCTGGATGACGGCAGTTCCCTTGAGTGCCGAACCCACCGCCGAGAGGTCTGCGGCAGGGTCTGCCTGGCACATCGAGCCGCCGACGGTGCCGCGGTTGCGCACGATCGGGTCGGCGATCATGTGCTCGGCCTCGCGGAAGATCGGGTAGTGCTCGGCCAGGATCGCCGACGACAGGATCTCGGCGTGGCGCACCATTGCGCCCACGACGATCTCGTTGCCCTCGATGCGGATTCCCCGGAGCTCAGCGATGTCGTTGAGATCGATGAGGGCATCGGGACGTGCGAGGCGCAGCTTCATCATCGGCAGCAGGCTGTGCCCGCCGGCAATGACACGTGCTTCTTCTCCATGCTTGTCGAGCAACGCGAGCGCGTCAGCGACCGAGGTGGCCTTCGCGTAGTCAAAGGGTGCTGGGGTTTGCATTCCCTCACCTCTCGTGAGATGCCGATGGAACCTGGGGGAGTAGATGCGGTGCGAGTGCCGTGCGAGTGCGGTACCTGCGTGGTTCGGAACTAGCGCTTGACCGCCCAGATGATCAGGGCGACGACGACGACGATCACGACGACTGCGGGCACGAGTCGCTTGAGCACGGGTGCCCCGGCGGTACCGAGGAGGTCGATGCTGTCGGCGACCTTGGGAAGGGGTGCGGGAGCGGCTGCCGGAACCCCGGACTCCCCGCTTGCCGAGGACGCGGCCGCTGCGACCGAGGATGCGGTCATGGTGGCCGCGAGGTTGCCCGCGAACTGGTCGATGATCCGACCGGCGACTTCCTGCATGACACCCTTGCCGAACTGCGCGGCCTTGCCCGTGATCTGGAGTTCGCTGACGATGTCGACGCGCGTGCGATCGGGCGCCTCCTCGACCAGCACTGCGGTGACGAGGCCCTTCGCTGTGCCGGTGCCTCGGGTCTCTTTGCCCGAACCCTCGATCACCGCGGTGTGCGTGGCCTCGTCGCGACTGACGAACCGGGCCTGGCCGCCGTAGACCATGCTCACGGGTCCGAGTTTGACCTTGACGCTGCCGGTGAAGTTCTCGCCGTCACTTGATTCCAGGGTGGCGCCGGGCACGCAGGGGGCGATGCTCTCGACGTCCTGAAGGGTGGCCCATGCCGTCGCGATGTCGGACGGGATGGTGAAGGTGTTCAGCAGTTCCATGAGGACTCCGATATCCGGTATGCGACAGGTGATCCGTCGGACATCGCGCGAGGCGCTAAGTCCACGTGCGGAACGCTAGACCTGTCTACCCAGTACCGCTACCCCTGAGATCAGATGCTCAGCGAAACCCCAGGTTCATGATTCAGGGCACATATGCGCCGATATCTGTGCGATCGCCCCACGACCCCATCCCGGTCCTAGGCTGGGGGCGTGCCTGGAACCCCCGACGTCGAGGTCCACCTGTTCGCGGCTGCCCGTGTAGCGGCCGGCTCGAGCCTGCTTCGGGCATCGCCCGGCACCTTGGGCGAGGTGATCGAGCAACTTGTGGTGATGGCCCCTGGTCTGGCCCAGGTGCTGCCGCGTTGCTCCTATCTCCAGGACGGTGTCGCCGCGCGGCCGAGCAATCTCGGCGCCCAGATCGCCGCGGGCTCACGGCTCGATGTCCTGCCCCCCTTCGCCGGAGGCTGACCGGCGAGATCAGCGAGACCGGCGAGACCAGCGAGCTCAGCCCCCGATGGCCGACATCGGCCGGGTGGGCGCGATGAAGTTCAGATCGTTGATCCCGTGCCCCGGGAGTTTGTCCTTGACGACGAGACGCAGTCGGCGCTCAACCTCAGCCCGCACCTGGTCGGGCGAGAGGGACTCATCGCGCAGCGCGATGCGCAGGTCGAGTTCGTCGCGGGCGAACAGGCAGTTGCGCAGTTGGCCGTCTGCGGTGAGGCGCAACCGGTCGCACGCGGCACAGAACGGCCGAGTCACACTCGCGATGATCCCGACGGTGGCCGGTCCGCCGTCGACGTAGAACTCCTCGGCAGGGGCCGAGCCGCGGGAGGGCACCGGCGTGAGGGTGTAGAGGGCGGACAGTTGCTCGAAGATCTCGTCCGCCGACACCATCGTCGAGCGGAGCCACTGGCCACCCGCGTCCAGTGGCATCTGCTCGATGAACCGGAGGCGCCAGCCCTGATCGAGTGCTCGTTGGAGGAGCGCGGGAGCCTCGTCGTCGTTGACCCCGCGCATCAGCACACTGTTGACCTTCACGGGTGCAAGGCCAGCGGCCTGTGCGGCCGCGATGCCCGCGAGGACGTCATTGAACCGGTCGCGGAAGGTCATGGCCTTGAACCGGTCGCGGTCGAGGGTGTCGAGACTGACGTTGACCCGCTCCAGGCCCGCATCGCGCAGTGGGCCCGCGAGTTGGGCCAGTTTGAGAGCGTTCGTGGTGACGCTGATCTTTGGCGGCGACGGTAGGTCGTTGATCATGCGGACGATCTCGACGATGTCGGGACGCAGCAGCGGCTCGCCGCCGGTGAGGCGCACCCCGTCGATACCCAGGCCGGTGGCGACCTCGAGAACGAGCATGAGCTCGTCGGTCGTGAGCAATTCGGGCCCGGGGATCCAGTCGGCGAAGTCCGCGGGCATGCAATAGGTACATCGCAGGGAGCAACGGTCGGTGAGGGAGACCCTCAGATCGTGATGTGCCCTGCCGAAGGTGTCGACTAGCTCGCTCATGCGCAGTTCACCCACTCATCGGTGCCGTCGGCGAAGATCTGGTGCTTCCAGACCGGAAGCCGGTTCTTGGTGGTGTCGATGAGATCGGCGCACGCCGCGAAAGCCTCGGCCCGGTGGGCCGAGCTGACCGCGGCCACCAGTGCCGACTCACCAATGGCCAGTGGTCCGACGCGATGCATGACGGCGATGGCGATGATGTCGTGTCGCGACGCCACCTCGGCGGCCACCTCCGCGAGTACCTCGGCGGCGCTGGGATGTCCTTCGTACTCAAGGCGCATGACGTGGCGCCCGTGGTCGTGGTCGCGGACATCGCCGGAGAAAGTGACGACGGCACCCGCGGAGGCATCGGACACCAGCCCCTCGACGTCGCGCACCGAAATGGGGCTCTCGATCACATCTGCGCGCCGGACCTTGCTCATGGCGCCATTATTGGTGCTCGGGCGCGCGATCGCCCAGTGACGGAGCAATATCCTTCCGTCGGCCCACTGCTGCGAGGAGTCGTCAGGTGCGTGAGGTCCTTCCCTCGTTGATGGCCGCCTTCGAGCGCGGTGAGTCTGTTGCCATGGCAACCGTCGTGCGGACGTGGCGATCTGCGCCGCGCCCCGCTGGTGCCTCGATGCTCGTCACCGAGGCGGGCGAGGCCGTCGGGTCGGTCAGCGGCGGCTGTGTCGAAGGTGCGCTGTATGGGGTCGGCACCGAGGTGCTGGAGTCCGGTGATTCCCAGTACCAGACCTACGGCGTCAGCGACGACGATGCGTTCGCGGTGGGGCTCACCTGTGGCGGCATCCTCGAGATCTTCATTGAGAAAGTGTCCGCGCTGACCTGGCCCGAGCTGCCGGGAATCGCGGCGAGTGTCGCGGCCGAGATCCCTGTGGCCGTCGCAACTATCGTGCGAGGCCCTCACCATGTCGGACGCCACCTCGTCGTCAGGGCCGACGGGATCGAGGGCGGACTTGGCACCGAGCGCCTCGACGACACGGTCGGCGCCGATGTGCGCGGGTTGCTCGAGTCGGGAACCACGGGCTTCCTGCACTACGGCCCGGAGGGTGAGCGGCTGGGCAATGATCTCGAGATCTTCGTGGTGTCGTTCTCCCCGGCACCGCGGATGTACGTCTTCGGGGCCATCGACTTCTCGGCTTCGCTGTGTCGGGCGGGGAAGCTCCTGGGCTTCCACGTGACGATTGTCGATGCGCGCGAGATCTTCGCCACCCGCAAGCGATTCCCCGATGCCGACGAGATCGTCGTCGACTGGCCACATCGTTGGCTGGCCTCGCAGCCCGTCGATCAACGCACGGTGATCTGCGTGCTGACTCATGACCCGAAATTCGACGTCCCTGCGCTGGTTGCCGCGGTGCGCACCCCCGCTGCCTACATCGGCGCGATGGGGTCGCGGCGTACCCACGACGACCGCGTGGTCCGGTTGCGCGAGGCTGGTCTGACCGACGTCGAGATCGCGCGTATCCACTCGCCGATCGGCCTAGACCTCGGGGCGCGCACGCCCGAGGAGACTGCGATCTCGATCGCGGCCGAGATCGTGCAGGCTCGCTGGGGTGGGTCGGGCCAGTCGCTCACGGCCTCGAGCGGCCCGATCCACGCGGGCGCTCCGAGGTGACACGCACGGCGGGCTTGGTGCTTGCCGCAGGCGAGGGTCGTCGGTTCGGCGGCCCGAAGGCTCCGTTCGTGATCGAGGGCGAGCGCCTCGTCGATCGCGCGGTACGGGTGCTCGCAGAGGCGGGCTGCGACCCCGTGGTGGTGGTGCTCGGTGCCTGGCTCGGCGAGGTCCCGGGGGCCGACGTCGTCGTCAATGCCGGGTGGTCGGCGGGGATGGGCTCCTCCCTCCGGGTGGGGCTCGCCCATCTCGACGAGATCTCTGACATCGAACGGGTCGTGGTCAGTCTCGTTGATCTGCCCGGACTTACGGCCGAGGCGGTCACGCGGCTCATGACCTCGGGAGCCGATCTTGCGGCCGCCTGCTACGACGGTGATCGTGGCCATCCGGTGCTGATCGGCCGCGGGCACTGGGTGGGGGTGTCCGTCTCCGCCGAGGGTGATCGAGGTGCGAGGGCCTACCTCGCCGACCACGAGGTGGCGCTCGTGGAGGTGGGGGATGTGGCCTCGGGGCTGGATCTGGACGTTGCTCCTTGACCTTGGCGCAGATCTGGAACACTCAGCTTTCTTTAGGCGCAGGTGCGGTCTAGTCTCCCCTATATGACGCAGTTGCGGATCAGTGAGGCGGCAGCATTGCTGCAGGTCAGTGATGACTCAGTGCGGCGTTGGGCCGACGCTGGCCGACTCACGGCCACCACCGACAACTCAGGGCGCGCCGTCATCGAGGGTGCTGAGCTGGCCAGGTTCATGGTCGCTCGGGCCGCCGATGAGCCCGCACTCGAGAGCCCGGTGGTCAGCGCCTCAGCGCGCAATCGGCTCGCGGGCATCGTCACGCGCGTGGTGCGAGACACCGTGATGGCCCAAGTCGAAATCCAGGTCGGGCCCCACCGGATCGTCTCGCTCATGAGCCGCGAGGCGGCCGACGAACTCGGCCTCGAGCCTGGGGTGCTTGCCGTGGCCACGGTGAAGTCGACGAACGTGGGTGTCGAGATTCCGGAGCGCCGGTGAATTCGTCGGCGTCTTTCCACCTGTTCGGTTGGCGACCGTCCAGGGGCGTAGCCCGTCGGCCTCACAGCCGTCTCGCGAGGAGTGCCCTGGGGATCGTCCTCGCCCCGCTCCTGCTGGGCGGGTGCGCTGCTCACTCTGTGCAACCTGCCGCGGGTTCAATCGCTGGCTCGATCACCGTCTTTGCAGCCTCGTCGCTCAAGGGCGCCTTCGCCACGATCGGCGCGCAGTTCGAGGCGGCACACCCCGGTGTGAAGGTGATCTTCAACTTCGGCCCCAGCAGTGGGCTCGCAACTCAGATCACGCAAGGCGCCCCCGTCGATGTCTTCGCCGCGGCGAGCACCAAGACGATGGACTCTGTCATCGCTGATGGTGAGGTGAAGGCCGCATCCACGTTCGCGGCGAACAGCATGGAAATCGCGACGCCTGCTCACCCGACGAGATCTGTCACCTCGCTCGCCGACCTCGCGGGTGCCGCTATCAAGGTTGCGATCTGCCAGCAGGATGTGCCCTGCGGGGCAGCGGCTCTCACGCTTTTCTCGCAGAACCGGATACGCGTCACGCCCGTGACGCAGGAGCTTGACGTCAAGGCCGTGCTGACCAAAGTGCAACTCGGCGAAGTTGATGCGGGGATCGTGTACGTCACTGATGTGAAGGCCGCGAAGGGCGCGGTCATCGGGATACAGATTCCGGCTGCGGACAACGTGACGACGACCTACCCGATCGCCCCGATCACCAACAGCACCAATGGTTCCACAGCACAGGCCTTCGTCGACTATGTGCTCTCCGACGCGGGCCAGAACGTGCTGCGGGCCGCGGGGTTCCTGAGCCCATGAGTCGCCGCGGACGTCCGATCACCTCACCGCCGCGGATCGTGGCGATCCCCGCGGTGATCGCCCTGCTGTTCCTCGGGCTGCCGATCGTGGGCCTGCTGTTTCGTGCCCCCTGGTCGAACTTGGGAGCGGTGCTCACCTCGCGCACGAGCCTTGACGCGCTGCGGCTCTCGCTTGTTACTGCTACTGCCGCAACGATGGTGGCGTTCGTGATCGGGGTCCCGCTCGCGTGGATGCTGGCGCGCGCGCAGTTCCCTGGACGGCGTCTCGCGCGCGCACTCGTGACGGTGCCGCTCGTACTCCCTCCCGTGGTCGGAGGTATCGCGCTCCTCCTTGCATTCGGGCGTCGGGGCATCGTGGGCCAGTACTTCGAATCCTGCTGCGGAGTCACCCTCGCGTTCACGGCACCGGGCGTGGTGGTTGCCGAAGCGTTCGTGGCCATGCCCTTCTTGATCATCACTGTGGAGGGGGCACTGCGGGTGCTCGACGCCAGGGTCGAGGAAGCCGCTGCAACTCTCGGGGCCGGTCGACTCACGATCTTCCGGCGAGTGACTTTGCCGTTGCTCGCCCCGGCACTGGTCGCCGGGGGAGTGCTGACTTTCGCGCGAGCCCTGGGGGAGTTCGGCGCCACGATCACCTTCGCCGGCAATCTTCCCGGAGTAACCCAGACCCTCCCGCTCGCGGTCTACGTCGGGCTCGAGGGTGACCCCTCGGAGGCCGTGGCGCTGAGCCTGATCCTGCTGGCGGTGTCGGTGGGCGCGCTAGTCCTGTTGCGTGATCGATGGCTGCGGACGGGGGCGTCGGCATGACGCGAGCGATGCCGGTGCCGTCCGTCCCCGGTGGGCGCGCCCCCGCGGAGACCTTCGGGCTTTCCGGGCGCATTGGTGTCGAGCGCGAGGGCTTCAGCCTCGACGTCGCACTCGATGTCGAGCCCGGGGAGGTCGTGGGAGTTCTGGGGCCGAACGGGGCGGGCAAGTCGACCTTGCTGCGCGCGATCTGTGGGCTGGTGCCCCTCACACACGGCCGGATCATGCTCGGGGACGCTGTGCTTGATGATCCCGAGGCCGACGTCATGATGCCGGTGAACCGTCGCGGAATCGGTGTCGTGTTCCAGGAGTACCGCCTCTTCGAGCACGTGAGTGTTCTCGACAACGTCGCGTTCGGCCCACGATCGTCTGGGTCTTCTCGGGCTGCGGCCCGCCTCGTTGCCCACCCCTGGCTCGACAGGCTCGGCCTCGCGGATCTCGCTCAGCGCAAGCCGTCGCAGCTCTCCGGTGGACAGGCGCAGCGAGTCGCGCTGGCCAGAGCTCTCGCGTGTAATCCCATGGCACTCCTGCTTGATGAGCCGCTGGCGGCTCTCGATGCGAGCACCCGGCTCGAGGTGCGCAGTGAATTGCGTGACCATCTCCGCGACTTCGCCGGACCCACCATCGTGGTCACGCACGACGCCATCGATGCGCTCGTACTCGCGGACCGCATCGTCGTGATCGAGGACGGGCTGATCACCCAACAAGGCCAGGCACTCGAGGTCGCGCGAAGGCCCGCCACCGACTATGTGGCACGACTCCTGGGCCTCAACCTCCTTCGTGGTCATGCGATCGACGGTGAGGTGACGGTCGATGGAGGTGGTCTGCTTCATGTCGCGGATCGTTCGGTGTTCGGAGGGGTACTCGTCGCCATCCGGCCCAACGCGATCCTGCTGCACGCGGACCGCCCCGATGGCAGCGCGCGCAACGTCTGGACGGGCACCGTCGACGGGATCGAGGTGATCGGCGACCGCGTGCGTGTCACCGTCGTCGGCCCGCCGACAGTGATGGTCGATGTGACCTCGGGCGCGATTGCCGAACTGCACCTGGCCCGTGGGGATCGGGTGTGGCTCTCGGCGAAGGCCACCGAACTCGAGGTGTACCGGGGGTGAGGGCCGGGCCGTCGGGGCTGCCTCATCCCCACCGGTCGTGTCGGGCTCGGTCCTCCATACATCTGGCCAGCACCTATCGACGGGTGTATGAATGAGCGAAGCGCCGACGTCGAGGGGGAGGTCATCACATGCATATCCCTGATGGCTTCCTCAACCCTCCGGTGGCAATCGCTGGGGGTGTCGTCGCGATTGCGGCGATCACCCTGAGCGTGCGCGGTGCTCGTCGCAGTGCCGACGACCGCACTGCGCCACTCGCCGGGCTCGCGGCGGCCTTCATTTTCGCCGCCCAGATGATCAACTTCCCGGTAGCCGCTGGTACGAGCGGTCATCTGCTCGGCGGGGCACTTGCCGCGGTGCTCCTTGGCCCCTACCTCGGTTTGCTGGCCGTCACCACGGTGATCGTGATCCAGGGCCTCGTGTTCGCCGACGGCGGGCTCTCCGCGCTGGGCCTGAACATCACCAACATGGCGCTGGTGACCACGCTCGTCGGATGGTTGGTGTTCACGCTTGTGGTGTCGACCCTTCCTCGTGGCCGCATGTCGATCATCGTGTCGTCCGTAGTGGCGGCATTCCTGTCGGTGCCGGCCGCGGCCCTCGCGTTCAGTCTCGAGTACGCGATCGGCGGCACCGAGTCGATCCCCGCCGGGCAGGTGCTGACGGCGATGACGGGGATCTACTCGGTCATCGGCG
>WLRQ01000019.1 GCA_009697815.1 Actinomycetota bacterium | reverse complement strand
TCGACACCAGGCTCGAATTGATCAGATGGCAGATCATGAAGGCCCTCGACCGAGTCGACGACGTCGAGCGATTCTTCCAGGCCACCTGCATGCTCAAGGTCATGTGGAGTGAGCTCTGGCAGGAGCTCACGTCCTTTGCGGTCGCTCTCGACTGCCCGGACCACGACGAGCACTGGCGCAATCAATACCTCGAAACCCGGGCCTGCTCGATCTACTCCGGGGCAAACGAGATTCAGCGAAACATCATCGGCGATCGCGTGTTGGGGCTACCACGATGACAACTCTTGAGGCTTCCGAGGTCGGGCGCGTCTCGGCCGACGCGATTCGCGATTTGGCCGAGCGTGCCGTGGCCGGCACTCCTGTCGCCGACTACGCCCACCGCGACCCCATGCCCTGGGCCACCATCGGAGACGGTGGTTGGGACCTCGTCGGGGTGCCGGAGAGCCACGACGGTGGTGGCGCATCACTGCGCGATCTCGCCGAGGTGGCGATGGTGTGGGGACACACGTGCGTAGCACTTCCTCTGATCGAGACGATGTGGGCCAAGCGCTGGTCTGCCGCTGCACGTGAGTCCGACGGGCCCGTCACTGTGTCGGTGGCTCGCGTAGGTGCACGAGGTTCGAGTGGTGTCGCGCCGTTCGCCCTCGGCGCCGGGGTGAGTGTGGCGCGCAGTATCGGCCAGGCGGCCGATGTCCTCGAGCTCTCTCCCGAGGCAGCCGAAGACGACATCGCACCGCACCTGCGGGCAGGGATCCTGCCATGGACCACGGCGCTCGAACCCGCTGCAGCGAATGAGCTCGCGATCCTGTGGGCATCGGAGGCCGCGGGGGCTGCGGCCCAACTCGTCGACTTGTCGGTTGCTTACGCCAAGGAGCGCCAGCAGTTCGGCAAGCCGATCGGCAGTTTCCAGGCGATCAAGCACCGTCTTGCGGACATGCACTCCATGGCCCAGTACGCCGAGACCGCGGCAGTGTGGGCTAGCCATGAGCCCGAGAATGCCCAGCGCCAGACTCGCTACGCCCTCGACACATCCATCAAGGTGGCCGAGAGTGCGATCCAGGTGCACGGGGGCATGGGGTTCACCTGGGAGATGGGTCTGCACTACTACATGCGCACCATGCTGATGAGGCGCCGACTGGTCAAGGGTCTGTGGCAGTAACGGGCCAGCCCCACCCGGTCTGAGTCCTGCCTCGGCAGGAGTAGTGAGTACGCCCAGCACTGCCCACCAAGGAGTTCCTGATCGTGGCAAGCACCATCGAGTTCATCGACCAGACGCTCCGCGATGGGCAGCAAAGTCTGTGGGGCATCCGACTGCGCGCCTACCAGGCGGCGCAGGCCCTGCCGTACCTGGACCGCACCGGATTCGAGGTCGTCGATCTCACCGGCCCAGGGATGTTCACAGTTCTGCTTCGGCAGTTCCGCGAGAATCCCTGGGCCTCCACGGACTTCCTGGTGGCGAACCTCCCGAACAACAGTGTTCGCAGCGGAATGCGCTCGCGCAACATCATGGGGATGGGGTTCACCCCCGACTCCATCATGGATCTCTGGGTCCGCACTCTGATCAAGCACGGCGTGCCGAGCTTCTGGATCTACGACTGTCTTTACGACATGCCCACGCTGCTGCGGTTGACGAAGGTCATCCACGAGGCCGGGGGTACCCCGGTGCCCGCGATCATGTACGGGCTCACCGACGTCCATGACGACGCCTTCTTCGCCGAGCGTGCCGGTGAGATGTCGCGTTGGCCGGGCGTGAAGTCGATCTACGTCGAAGACGCCGCAGGTGTCCTCAAGCCCGAACGCGCCAAAACTCTGCTCCCCGCACTTCGCGCGAGCACCGGTGCCACGGCACTCGAACTGCACTGTCACAACACCACTGGGCTCGCCCAGCACAACTACATCGAGGGACTCAAGGCCGGATTCACCGTGCTCCACACGGCCACTCGTCCGATGGCCAATGGTCCCTCTCTGCCGTCGACCGAAGGCATGATGCCGATCCTCGAGCAGCTCGGGCTCGAGCACAGGCTCGACACCTCGATGTTCGAGCCAGTGGCGCGGCACTTCGAATGGGCCGCCGGCGACGCTGGATTCCCCGCCGGCACCATGGCCGAGTACGACCCTCGCATCTACGACCACCAACTGCCCGGCGGTATGACGGGCACGTTGAAGAACCAGCTGGCTCAGCATGGGATGGCCGACCGTCTGCCCGCCGTGCTCGAAGAGATCCCGCGCGTGCGCGAGGAGCTTGGCCAGCCGATCATGGCGACCCCGTTCTCGCAGTTCGTCGGGGTGCAGGCGGTGCTCAACGTCGTCACGGGTGAGCGCTACAGCCTCGTGCCCGATGAGGTGATCCAATACGCCATGGGCCATTACGGCCCAGTGCCGCGCCCTATTGACCCGGCGGTCAACGACCGGATCATGGCCCAGCCCCGAGCCGCACACTTTCGCGGCTGGACCGCTCCGCAGCCGTCGTTGGCGGAGGTGCGCCAGCGGTTCAGCAAGTCCATCAGCGACGAGGAGCTCCTGCTTCGCCTGATGACCTCCGACACGGAGGTCGAGGCCATGCTCGCGGCCGGGCCATTGCGCACCGACCTCCGGCGTTCGACCAACTCGATACTCCAGAACGTCGCTGAACTCGTGGCGGAGGATTCCCGTAGTTCCGCCGTGCGCGTCAGCACCCCGGAGTTCAGCATCGCACTTCACCGCAGCACGGCCGGACGCTGACGGCACCACCCGCACTTCCCGCCCTGGCCAACCCGGCCACCATCTAGTTCTGACGGAGGAACCACCATGACCGGTCGTGTCGAGGGCAAGGTCGCATTCATCACCGGTGCTGCGCGTGGGCAGGGCCGCAGTCACGCCGTCACATTGGCAGCCGAGGGTGCCGACATCATCGCCGTCGACATCTGCGCCCCCAGTGGTTCCGACAGCTATGTGTTCGCCACACCGGCCGACCTCGAAGAGACCAAGCGCCAGGTCGCGGCCTTGGGTCGTCGCGTTGTCACCGCGCACGTGGACGTCCGCGACAAGCAGGGAGTGCAAGCAGCGGTCGACGCGGGTGTGGCCGAGCTTGGCCGCCTCGACATCGTGTTGGCCAATGCCGGGATCTCGACCCTGAACCGGTGGGACGAAGTCAGCGAGAAGGTCTGGCAAGACACCATCGACATCAACCTCACTGGGGTGTGGAACACCCTCGTTGCAGGCGTTCCTCATTTGATCGCCGCAGGTGGTGGCGCGATGGTGGCAACAAGCTCCACGCTGGGGATCGTGGGCCGCCCCTTCTTTGCCCCTTACGCCGCTTCCAAGCACGGCATCGTGGGCTTGGTGAAGTCCCTGGCGAATGAGCTGGCCAAGCACAACATTCGGATCAATACGGTGCACCCCACAGGTGTCGACACCCCGATGCTCCAGGGACTCGGCGGAATGCCTGGGCTGCTGGAAAAGGAGCCGGACATGGCTCCGCTGTTTCTGAATGCTCTGCCCATCGACCTCGTCGAGGCGCAGGACATCAGCAACGCGATCCTCTACCTGGTGTCGGACTCGGGTCGCTACATCACTGGCGTGCAGCTGCCGATCGATGCGGGGCTCACGATTCGCTAGACCCGTTGATGGTGTCGGCAATCTCTTGATTTGCCTACCAACCGTTTGTATCGTGGTGCCTTGCGTCCTCGGCACCGAGCCGAGACTGCGTGAGGAGGATTGATGTCCCGGCGTCTTCGTTTCGGAAGTTTCACCCCGCCGATCCAGCGCCCCGACCAAAACCCCACGCTGGCTCTTGAGCGAGTCCTCGAGATGGTCGAGTGGATGGACAAGGTCGGCTACGACGAGGCCTGGTTCGGAGAGCACCACAACGGCGGCTGGGAGCTCATCCCCTTCCCCGAGATCTTCATCGCCGCTGCCGCGCAGCGTACGAAGAACATCAAGCTCGCCACCGGTGTCACGACGCTGCCCTACCACCACCCCTTCATGGTGGCCGAGCGGATGGTCACCCTCGACCACCTCACACGCGGTCGCGCCATCCTCGGTGTGGGCCCCGGCTCCCTGTCGTGGGACGCCCACATTTTCGGTCTCGACTACTCCCAGAACCGTCGCAAGCTTGGCGAGGGTCTCGATGCGATCATGGCGCTGCTCACCAGCGACGAGCCGATCACCATGGAGACTGATTGGTTCACGATGCGCGACGCGCAACTCCAACTCAAGCCCTACTCCACCCCGCACTTCGAGGTCAGCACCGCGGGCACGGCCTCTCCCTACGGCCCGCGTCAGGCAGGCAAGCACGGGGTCTCCTTGCTCACGATCGCCGCGAGCAGCCCCGAGGGCTGGGAAGCCCTGCGCAACACCTGGAGCATCGTCGAAGCCGAGGCTGAGGCCCATGGCAAGACCGTCGACCGTGCCAACTGGCGGCTCGTGAGCTTCTACCACATCGCCGATACCGAGGAGCAGGCCCGCAAGGACGTCCGGTTCGGGCTCGGGCACCTGCTGAAGTACCTGAGCACCACCACGCCGCTGGCCAACGCGCTCACCGATATCACCGATATCGACCGCAGTATCGACGAGCTCAATGACATCGGCCTGATGGTGATCGGAGGCCCAGAGCGTCTCATCAACCACTTGCACGCCTTCGAGGCGCAGACGGGCGGCTACGGCGCGTTCCTGGGCTTCGGCACCGAGATCGCCGATCGCCAGGAGACGATGCGATCTCACGAACTCGTCATGCGCGACGTGGCACCGCACTTCCAGGGAACCACGGCCCGCTTGCTGAGCAACTTCGAGCATGTCCAGGGGTTGCGCAACGACTGGAGCCTCCAGGTCGAGAACGCTCAGGCACTGGCCACCGCCACCTGGGAAGCCGAGAAGGGGAAGCTCAAGCCCTGAGCGGTTCGCTAGCGCCCCCTGACTCACGAAAGGCCCCCGATGGCAGAGCGTCTCGGCACCTCCCTCACAGGTAAGACGGCGATCGTCACCGGCGCCTCCCGGGGGATCGGTGCCGAGATCGCCCGCGAACTCGCGCACCAGGGCGCATCCGTCGCCATCACCTACCTCAACTCACCTGAGGCCGCCGCCGAGGTGGTCGACTCGATCACGGCCGCAGGTGGCAGGGCAGTGGCAATCCGCGCTGACCATGGCACCGCCGCAGGGTCGCGATCGGGCATCCGCGAGGCGGTCGAGGCGTTGGGATCACTCGACATCCTCGTCAACAACGTGGGGGTCGGATGGATCTCGCCCCTGGACGAGACGAGTGATGAGCAGCTCGAGGCGATGCTCACCATCAACATCAATGGCGTTGTGTACTCCACCCAGGAGGCCATCCGGCACATCGGTGACGGCGGGCGCATCATCACGATCGGCAGCTGTGTTGGCTCGGTGGCTCACTATGCGGGGGCCTCGGTCTACACCACGACCAAGGCCGCGCTGAAGGGGTTCACCACGTCGCTCTCGCGTGATCTCGGACCTCGACGGATCACGGTGAACATGATCGCTCCTGGGCCCATCGCCACCGAGGGCACACCGCCGGTGGGGGAGTTCGCGGATCTACTCATGGGTTTCACCTCACTCGGACGATTCGGCAGCGCGTCCGACGTCGCCTATCTCGCGGCCTGGATGGCCAGCGACCAGGCCGCATTCATGACCGGTTCGATCGTCGGTATCGACGGTGGTTGGTCGGCGTAATAGGTTGCCGCGTTGCGGTGGTCTCGGCACTCGATGAAGGCGGACACCATGACATTTCCTGACGCATCACTCGTGTCGTACTCAGCATGAGCGTCGGCAGCGCTGACCAGGCAGAGGGTGCGGGCCCGCTCTGGTCGGTCGAGATGCGGGGCCGCGTTGCGATTGCGACGTACTTCAACCCGCCGATGAACTACGCCACCAGTGCCGCCGTGCGCGAACTGTCATTGCTCGTTGATTCCTGGGCGGATCCGGCCATTCGCGCGGTTGTGCTCGGTGGTGCGAATCCGGGTCGGTTCATCACCCACTTCGATGTGTCGGAGATCCTCAGCACGAACGTCGATCGTGAGCGTTTCATCGCGGCAGGCCCCAAGATCAACTACGAGGTGCACGATCTCCTCAACCGGTTGCACTCACTCGACAAGCCCGTGATCGCGGCGCTCAACGGCGACACCATGGGATTCGGGTTCGAGCTCTCGCTGGCCACCGACTTCCGGATCGGCCAGTACGGCGACTTCCGCTACGGACTTCCCGAGGTGCGTCTCGGGATCCTTCCCGGGGGCACGGGTACCCAGCGTCTGGCCCGACTCGTGGGCGTGAACCGTGCGCTCGAGCTCATTCTCCGCGCGCGGGTGTTCACTCCCGAGGAAGCCCTTGAGATGGGTGCAGTGTCCGAGCTCGCCGACGATGCGCTGGCCCGCGCCATCGTCATCGCGACCGAAATCGCCAATCTTCCGGCAGGGGCAGTGGGCATCGCGAAGCGCGTGATCTACCAGGCGCGGGAACTCACCATGGCTGCGGCCTCGGTGATGGAGATCGACGCCGCGTTCCGGGCCAAGCTCGACCCGGAATCGGTCACAAGGATGTCCGAGTACGTCGCCCTGCCCTTCGAGGATCGGCGTGCCTGGCTCGACCAGGCGAGCCGGCCCGACTCTCACTAGTCGTGGTGGTCGGCCCTGGGCATGAGGTCCGGGGTCGACCATCGAACGATCAGATCATTGACGGTCTGTGGGCAGTTCCGAGCCCATGAACGCCTTCGCCTCGAGTTGCCAACTCGTGAGATCACGGGCGGCGGCTTGGTCGTTGAACAGGCCGGTGAGCCGTCTGACCGCGGCGGCGTCGTTGGCCGCGATCGCCGAGGCCAGTGCGGCGGTCTCGCGGAGAAGATCTTCGTGCGGAACGACCCGGTTCACCAGCCCCCACTGCAGGGCGGTCTGGGCGTCGATCGGCTGACACGACAGCGTCATCTCTCGAGCTCGTCGTGACCCGATCGCCTCGGTGAGCAGCACGGTGAGTCCCCAGCCGGGCGTGAAGCCGATGCGGGCGTGGGTATCGGCGAAACTCGCGCGCTCGGAGGCCACGAGCAAGTGGCACGCCAGGGCGAGCTCGAGCCCACCGGTATAGGCGGCGCCGTTGATGGCGCCGATCAGCGGGGTCCGCGAGGTGATGAACGGCTCGGCCAGGGGCCCGACCGCCGGATGGGGTCCTGGTGCGCTCAGCTCGCGAAGATCGACCCCGGCGCAGAACGCCGGATCGGCGCCGGTCAACACGATGGCGCGGACGGTGTCATCGTCGTCGAGGCGTGCGATGGTCGCGCGCAGTTCCTGGCGCAGTGCGGCCGAGAGCGCATTGCGCGCCTGGGGGCGGTTCAGCGTCACGGTCGCGACGGCGTCAGTGATCTCGCAGTTGAGGTCGGTCATCGTTGCCTTCCCACTTCTCGACGGATCAGGGATCGCTCGTCGCACCTCTCAGCGTGCGGTGTAGCCACCGTCGACTGTGAAGATCGAGCCGGTGCAGAAGGTCGACGCCGCGCTCACCAGCCACGCGACCATCTCGGCGACCTCTTCGGCCTGGCCAAGGCGGCCGACGGGGTGCAGGGAGTTCAGCAGGGCCAGCCTCTCGGGGCCGGTGTGTGACATCACCATCGGGGTACCGATGTACCCAGGTGCCACGGCGTTCACGCGGATGCCGTCGGCGGCATGATCGAGGGCCGCCGTGCGGGTGAGGCCGAGCACCCCATGCTTGGCGGCGACATAAGGCGAAGCCCCAGCAGTCGCGACCTGGGCGAGCATCGAGGCCAGGTTGACGATCGAACCGCCCCCGGTGGGACGCATCGCGCGAATCTGGGCGCGCAGGCAGAAGAAGATTCCGTCGAGGTTGACCCCGACGACGCGTCGGTACTCCTCCGTGGTCGTGTCGGCGAGGGGGGCAGCCTCCATGCCGACCCCGGCGCTGTTGACTGCGGCGTCGAGCCGGCCAGCGGTGGCCAGAACCGCGGAGACCGCGGCATCGACCGATGTCTCGTCGGTGACATTGACCTCGAGCGCGAAAGCCCGACCACCTGCGGCGGTAATGGAGTCGACCACGCGTTGGGAGGCCTCGAGCCGCAAGTCGGCGACAGCCACATGTGCGCCGCCTCGCGCCAGCAGCAGAGAGGTCGCCTCACCGATGCCCGAGGCACCGCCTGTGACGAGTGTGACCATGTCCTGGACGTCGTAGTCGGTCATCGTGGTTCCCTCCGGCTTGCCACTGTCGAGCGTGGTGCCGATCGTGTCAGAAGTCTCAGGGGTAGTTGAGCCCCGGTCCGCCCTGTCGATGAGTGTGTCGGGAATTGGCCGCTCCAAACCATTGAGCATCCGCTCGCGAGCGTCTACATTCGTGTGAGATTCTACCGATCGGTCGGCAGATTCCTGCTGCGTGTGACTGTCCCCGAGGCCAGGGAACGCAGCGGCGCGATCAAGGCGAATTGCCAGCCGTCCGACGCGGCTGGCGTCCAAGTGCTCGAGGGGGCAGGCTAGGGCCGCAGTCATCACGCCATGACGCCATGACGCGATGGCGAACCACCGCACCACTGCACCACCGAACCACCGAACCACCGCAGGATCCGGATCACTCTCACCACAGGCCCGAGCAGTTCACTTAAGGGGACGAGTACGTGACTCAGCAGACAACCTCCGCCGGTTTCAGCATTGGCGTTGACATCGGTGGCACGCACACCGACATGATCGTGGCGTCGGCGTCGGGGCTGACGCGGAGCAAGGCTTTCACGACGCACGATGACTACAGCGTCGGCGTTTTTGACGCGATTGCTGTTGCTGCGGACACTCTCGGGATTACCACCGATGAGCTGGTCGGTGGATGCCATGCGTTCATTAACAGTTCGACGATCGTGACGAACGCGGTGACCGAGATGCGTGGGGCCAAGGTTGGTGTGTTGATCACGAGGGGCTTCAAGGACACGTTCCGTATCGCCCGTGGTGCTCGTAAGGCTGATTACGACGATCACGTGCAGACCACCCCTCCTGAGGTCGTGGCGCGTGATTGCATTGAGGAGATCACCGAGCGGGTGCTTGTTGATGGTTCCTCACCTGTTGCGCTAGTCGAGGACGAGGTGCGCGCGGCGGTGCGCCGTCTCCGGGATAAGGGTGTGGAGGCTTATGCCATCTGCTACCTGTGGTCGTTCAACGACCCGAGCCATGAGCAGCGCACCCGCACGATCCTGTTGGAGGAGCACCCCGAGGCTGTGGTGATGCTCTCGTGTGAGGTGCACCCGGTGATTCGGGAGACCGAGCGGTTCTTCACGACGGTCTTCAACTGCCTCTCCCACCGCGGCGCGACCCGGTTCGTTGACCAGATCACCGCTGAGTTGACGCGCCGCGGCTTCACGGGCGCGCTCTCGTTCTTCCAGGGCATCGGTGGCTCGGCCAGTGGCGACGCGGTCAAGGCCAAGCCGATGACGATGCTGGCCTCGGGGCCCGCTGGTGGAGTTATGGGCGCGGCGGCACTGGCTGCTCAGATGGGTTTGAAGGATATTCTGATCGGGGATATGGGCGGTACGAGTTTCGATACCGCTTTGCTGCACAACCTTGAGCCCGCGATCGCCAAGCGTGTTGCGATCGGCCAACTCCAGACTGGTGTCGACATCATCGACGTTGTCTCGGTCGGTGCCGGTGGCGGCAGTCTCGCGTGGATCGATTCACGTGGTGTTCCCCAGGTCGGCCCCCACAGTGCGGGGTCGATGCCCGGTCCGGTCTGTTACGGGCGCGGGGGCACTATCCCTGCGGTCACCGATGCCAGCATCGTGCTTGGTTTGATCGACCCGGGTAACTACCTCAAGGGTCGCCACCAGCTTGATCGCGCGGCTGCGGCCGCCGCGATCGAGGAAGTCATCGCTAAGCCGTTGGGTTGGTCGGTTGAGACCGCGGCGGCGGGCATTTTCGACCTCGCGGTCATCAACATGGCCAATGCCCTGCGCACGGTGAGCATTGAGCGCGGATACGACCCTCGGGCGTTCTCGTTCTTCGCTTATGGCGGCGGGTTGGGGCTCTTCGCGGTCGAGGTCGCACGCCGGCTCGGCTGCCCGAATGTGGTGATCCCGGACAACAGTTCGGCGTTCTCGGCTCAGGGTGTTCTCATGGCTGACTACGTCCGCCAGTACAACCGCACCATCAACTGGATGATGTCGGATGAGTCCCAGGTGCCGCGGATCAACGCAGTTCTCGACGAGATGCGCGCGCAGGCACTTGCCGATGCGGCGAACGATGGTTTGACGCAGTCGGATCTGGAGTTCTCGATTTCTGGTGATGGCTGCTTCGCCGGTCAGGTGTGGGAGATCACCGTTCCGTTGCCGAACCGGCCGGTCACCGCTGAGGACGGTGCGAGCCTTTCGTCTGACTTCCCGTCGATCTATGAGCGTGCGTATGGCCCTGGTACGGCGTGGCGCGATTCCCCGGCGATGCTCGTGAACATCTCGGTGCGCGCGGTTTACCGCCGCCCCAAGCCCACGAGTCGTCAGCAGGACCCGGTGGCTGGCGCGCCCACGCCGGCGGCGGTGAGCAGCCGTGAGGTGTTCTTGCCCGAGGCACGTCGCCTGGCAACGATTCCGATCTACGCCGAGGCCGATCTCATCCCCGGCACCAAGGTCACTGGCCCCTGCATCATCGACGTCGGCGACACCACGATTTATGTGCCCACGAGTTCGGTGTGTGAGCGCGACCGTTTCTTCAACTTCTCCGTCTCGATCTAGGTAAAGGACCACCACCGTGAGCGCCGGCACCGAAGCAACCCTCGACATCATCGATATCGAGGTTCACAGCAAGTCGATCCGCAATATGGCCAATGAGATGGCCATCACGCTGATGCGCACCTCCGGATCACCCGTGGTGACCGAGGCCCTCGACTTCAGCACCTGCATCCTGGACCGCAATGTCGAGCAGCTGGCCTTCGCCGGCTTCGTGACCTTCCACATCTCCACCGCCATCGGCGGGGTGAAGGCGGTCCTGCGTGGGCATGCGATGGAGGACCTCCGCCCGGGCGACGGGTTCCTGTGTAATGACCCCCACACCTCGGGTGCGATCCACCAGGGCGACCTCGGGGTGGTGATGCCGTTCTTCCACAACGGCGAGATCGTCGCGTTCGGCTATGTCAACGAGCACGTCCTGGACGCGGGCGGCTCGGCGGTCTCCGGCTTCGCGCCGGCGGCCCACGACAAGTACTCCGAGACGCTGAACTTCAACGCGGTCCGCGTGATCCGCAACTACCAGATCGAACCCGAATGGGAATCGTTCATCGGTAACAACGTTCGCCTCGAGCGGATCGTCCTCAACGACATCCGCAGCATGATCGCCGCGAACAGCGCCGGTGAGCGCAGGATCCAGTCGATGCTCGACGACATCGGCTTCGAGCGATTCACCGAACTCAACGAGGCGGCCAAGGACCTCTCGGAGAAGGCGATGCGCAACCGCATCAGCGGCCTCCCCGATGGCACCTACGAGAGCGAGGACTGGGTCGAATACGACGGACGCGGGCCGCTGGAATTCTTCAACGTCCGATGCCGCCTCGTCGTCGACGGCGACCAGATGACCATCCAGTACCGCGGTGATAAGCAGACCGACTCCTTCATCAACGGAGCCTGGCCCGCGGTGGTCGGACAGTCGTGGTCGACCCTGCTCTCCCAGCTGTGCTACGACATCCCGGTCAACCAGGGCCTATGGCGCCCGATCGTGTTCGATCTCGGGCCCAAGGGCAGCATCGTCAACTCACTACCGCCCTCCCCGGTGACCCAGTCCCACATGGAAACCGGCATGAGGATCAACAAGATCCTCATCGAGGTGCTCTCCCAGGCCTGCGCGCTGAGCACGGACCCCGTTGTCGCCAGTCGCGTCGCGGGCGCACCGTGTCAGAACCTCGCCTTCTTCACCTCCTTCGGTGTCGACCTGCGCACCGGGTGGCCCACCGTCGCCTTCCCGGTCTCGCTGGGGCAGCCGTGTGGTGGTGGGGCGCAGACCGTCACGGACGGTCTCGACACCTACGCCGCGCAGTGCATGTGTGGCTGCAACACCCCCGATGTCGAGATGGAGGAGACCAGCCAGCCCGGCTACATCCTCTGGCGTCGCATCTCTCGCGATCAGGCCGGTGCGGGAACCCACCGCGGTGGCATGGGAGTCAGCGGCGCCCTCGCGATCGTCCACAGTGAGTTCATGACCGGTGGCGGCTACAACAACGCCGCCTACATCCCGGCCCGAGGCGCATCCGGTGGCTACCCCTCCGGCGCTGGCGAGTGGACCCTGCTCACCGACACCAATGTCTTCGAGCTCCTCGAGCAGGGCATCTGGCCCACTGAGGATGTCCTCAAGGGCCGCAAGGTGCCGCAGCCGGCGAAGACCGGTGACCTCATCCTGCGTCGCGGTGATGTGTTCAGCGTGATCAATGGTGGTGGCGGCGGAGTGGGCGACCCGCTCTTCCGCGACCCCGACTCCGTGGCCAAGGACATCCGTGACGGCTACGTCAGCGCCGACGTCGGCGAGCTCCTCTATGGCGTGGTGCTCGATGCCAACCAGGCCACCGATGTCGCGGCGACCCTGGCCGCCCGCACCCGGATCCGACAGGAACGCCTCGGAGCTGCTCCCGCCCGCACCCCGGACCCGGCTGGCCCGGTGTTCGCACCGCTCGCGGTGGCCGAGGGCAACTGGAAATGCGCCATGTGCCAGCACGATCTTGGCCCGCAGGTGGGCAACTGGCGCACCGCCGTGGTGACCCGCGAGAGCAAGGTCACGGAGCGGTTCGAGGAGATTCACGCGCAGATCCGGCCCACGGGCGACCTCGCCCCCGTCGTCATGCGCGAGAACTTCTGCCCCGGATGTGCCACGGCCCTCTCGGTCGACATCACGCTGGCCGGGCGCGATCTCTGCGCAGCCCCGCGGCTCGGCATCCTCGACCCCTACCTCGACGCCAGCGAGTAAGCCTCGAGACGGCGATCGATCATCTGGTCGCCAGGGTTTTTATCACGCGGACGTGGGTCCGGCCTTCGGGCCGGGCCCACAGACGTGTGAAGCTCAGGCTGGTGGCGGTGACCCGATCGCCTCGGTGGTGTGCACGCTCGGAGAACGGTGACGGTGAACGCAGTGTCGAAGAGCCAGAGCGAGGTTGCCACGCTGTCGAAGGTCGAGTTCATCGATCTGCCGTTGAGCGCGGGACGGCTGGGCCTGATCACTCTTGATAATGAGGTGGCCGGGAGGCCCTCGACCTTTGGCCCACTCGGCCTGGCATCCCTCGATGCAGCCCTTGAGCTCGTGAGCGCCGAACGCAACATCGCGGCGGTGGCGTTGGTCGGCACGGCTGAGGCCTTCTGTGTTGGAGCTGACCTCGGACAGATCACCGGGGTCGCCGATCGTCAGGGCGCCAAGGATTTTGGGGCCTTGGGCCATCGCGTCTTCTCGCGTCTGAGCGACATGGCGGTGCCGACCTTCGCATTCCTCAATGGCCCCGCCATGGGCGGTGGCCTCGAGCTCTCGTTGCACTGCACCTACCGCACGGTGTCATCGGCCGCGGCTGCGCTGTCATTGCCCGAGGTGTATCTCGGGCTCATCCCAGGGTGGGGCGGCACCTACCTCCTGCCGCACTTGATCGGGCCCGCCCGCGCACTCTCGGTAATCGTGGCCAACCCGTTGGCGTCCAATAAGCGACTTCGGCCCTCCGACACTGTGGATCTGGGCATCGCCGACATCATGCTCGACGGCGCCGAGTTCCTCGAGCAGTCGTGCCTGTGGGCCGCTCAGGTTGTCACCGGAGCAATCGAGGTTCCTCGATCCGTGCCCGCGTCGGACACCTGGCAGAGCGAGGTCGATGCCGTGCGCAAGGCCGTCGACGCCAAGGTCAAAGGCGCTACCCCCGCGCCCTACGTCGCGTGCGACCTCATCGCCGCAGCCCAGACCCGCACCCGCGAGGAGGGCTTCACTGCCGAGAACGAGGCCCTGGCCGCATTGGCATTCGGCCAGGACTTCCGGGCCTCGGTGTACTCCTTCGAACTGCTGACCAAGCGGGCCAAGCGGCCCTCCGGGGCGCCGGATCCTGCACTCGCACGGCCGATCACCAAGGTGGGCATCATCGGAGCGGGCCTCATGGCCAGCCAGTTGTGCGTGCTCTTCGCACGCACCCTCAAGGTGCCCGTGGTCATGACCGATCTCTCGGCCGACCGCGCAGAGGCCGGCTTGCGCAATGTTCTCGAGCAGATCTCCACCCTCGTGGCCAAGGGTCGCATGGGCCAGGGCGAGGCCACACTCATACGCACGCTCGTCAGCGCCTCACACGAGCAGAGCGTGCTTGCCGACGCAGACTTCGTCATCGAGGCCGTGTTCGAGGATCTTGAGGTCAAGAAGGCGGTGTTCGCGGCCGCGGAGGCTGTCGTGTCCGATACCTGCGTGCTGGCAACCAATACCTCGTCTTTGTCGGTGAGCGACATGGCCAAGGACCTGCGGCATCCCGAGCGGGTCATCGGATTCCACTTCTTCAACCCGGTCGCGGTGATGGCACTGCTCGAGATCGCCCCGACGGCCCTCACCGACCCCGCGACAACGGCGACGGCCTTCGCCGCGGGCAAAGGGCTCGGCAAGACATGTGTGCTCGTCCAGGACGCGCCCTGCTTCGTCGTCAACCGCCTGTTGGTCCGCTTCCTGTGTGAGTTGTGGCGGGTCGTTGACGAGGGCACCGAATTCGAGGTTGCCGATCGCGCGGCACACCTCATGGGGGTGCCGATGGGGGCCTTCGAGTTGCTCGCGCTCGTCGGGCCACCGGTGGCGTTCCACAGCGCGCAGACCATGGTCGATGCCTTCCCCGACCGCTTCTACGGCTCGGAGAATATGAGGCGAGTGGTCGAGAGCGGTGCTACCGCCTTCTGGGCCCGGAGCCCCGAGGGTGGGCGTGTGATCGACCCCGATGTGCGGGCCCTCTACGAGATGGGCGACACCCGACTCACGGCCGAGCAGGTGCGCGACCGTGTCGCGGATGCCCTCGCCGACGAGGCGGCGATCATGCTCAGCGAGGGCGTCGTCGCTGAGCCGCAGGATATCGACCTCTGCATGCTGCTCGGAGTGGGTTGGCCGATGTCCAACGGCGGGCTGACCCCTTACCTCGATCGGATCGGTGCCTCCGAACGCGCCTCTGGTCGACGATTCCTGCCGGTCGGCGTTGCTTCGGTCTAGCCTGAGAGTCGTTGCCGCAGAAGCGATGCGGCCGCTGCCGGATCGAGTTCACCACGGGTGACGGCCGCCGCAAGGGCATCGAGCGCATGCTCGCCATCGACTGCGCGCAGGTCTTCCCTGACGGAATCGAGAACGCGGGCCTCGAGCTCGAGCGCGGTGCGCGCGACACGCTTGATGGTGAGTGCGTCATATGTCTGCAGCCATTCCCACCGATCGGTGAGGGCCTGGACTAGGGAGCCGGTGTCGCCGGTGTCGGCTCGCGTGCGCACGACGGGCCGTCGCCACGTGGCCGCGGCGACGGTCGGGTCGAGAGCGATCATGCGCTGGATGTCGCGCACCGTCGTACTTGCGCCATCGACATCGGACTTGTTCACGGCGAAGATGTCACCGATCTCCAGGACCCCTGCCTTCGAGGCCTGGATACCGTCGCCCATCCCGGGAGTGAGAACGACCACGGTCGTGTCAGCGACACCCGACACCTCGACCTCGGACTGGCCGACCCCGACCGTTTCGATCAGCACCACCCGACACCCGGCGCCCTCGAGGATCCGCAGGGCCTGTGGCACTGCGGCGGACAGCCCGCCGAGGTGTCCTTGTGAGGCCATTGACCTGATGAACACCTCGGGGTCAAGTGCATGGTCGCGCATGCGAATCCGATCCCCCAGGAGCGCGCCACCGGTGAAGGGCGAGGAGGGGTCGACGGCGAGAACGCCGACGCGCCAACCGATCTCGCGGAAGGCGCTGGTCAATGCCGACACGGTGGTCGACTTCCCAGCGCCGGGCGCCCCGGTGATGCCTACTACGTGCGCGGGCAGGGTGGCGCCGCCGATCTGGCGGATGATCAGATCGACTGAGGGATCTCGTCGCTCCACCAGGCTGATCGCGCGGGCGACCGACCGCGGATGCCCGCGACGGATTCCGGCCGCCAACTCGGTGGCGTAAGGGGTCATCGGTTCAGGCCCGAGGCGGGCTCGCGGTGAGGCCGTTCAGGACAAGATCGGCAAACACAGTGGCGATGTCCCGGGGGCTTCGCGTGCCATCAATCTCGTACCACTGGTAGGCCCAGTTGACCATCCCGAAGATGGCGAGCGCCGTTAGCCCGGGATCGACGTGCCGGAAGGTGCCTTCCTTGGTTCCCTGCGCGATGGCGTCCTCAAGCATGCGGCGGTAACGATCGCGCTTCTCGTGGCTGGTCGTGCGATGGCGCTCGGGCAGCTCGCGGTGGTTCTCAAAGTAGGTGCGCACGTGGCCCTTGTGCGTCTGCATGAGTGCCAGGATGTCGGCCATGATCTCGAAGACCATGAGGTCGGCGGGAACCCGCTCGGCGATGCGCGCCTCCTGTTGGGTCAGGAGGGTGTTGATGAACTCCTCGTGGAGCCAGTAGAGGATCTCGTCCTTGGTGTCGAAGTAATGGTAGAGCGTTGGCTTGCGAACCCCCACCGCCTCGGCGATGTCGTTCATCGACGTCTTGTTGTAGCCGGACCTGTCGAACAGCCTCGCGGACTGCTCGAGAATTTCGGCGCGTCTCCGCTCGGCGGCATCGCTCTTTCGGGGCTCGGGTGTGGGCGCCACGGATTCACTCGACATGAGTACCTCCTCTACATCGCGTCGTTCAGGACCGCAGGGATATCGATGTAGCGATCGACCACATGAACCCCGCCGTCGGCGAGTGCCCGCTTCTTGGACTGCGCCGAGCCCTCGACACCGTCGACCTTCGCGCCGGCGTGGGAGTAGCGGATACCCGCAGGTGCCGCTGCACCTGCGATGTAGGCGACAACGGGCTTGGTCACGGCACCGGACTTCACGAGGTCGGCGAGGCGCTCCTCCTGGCTGGTGCCGATCTCGCCGAATATGACGATGGCCCGGCTGTCGTCATCGTTCTGGGCCAGGAGCGCCGCTTGGGCCATGTCGAGCCCGATCACGCTGTCGCCGCCGATGCCCAGGCAGGTCGAGGTGCCCATCCCGGCCACGGACAGGGTGTGCGCGATGGTCGACATCATGCCGCCGCTGCGAGAGATCACGGCGATATCGCCGGCCGAGAACTTTGCCGGGTGCAGTGCGCCCAGCAGGCACTGCCCGGGGGAGATCAGGCCTGGGCTGTTCGGGCCGATGATGACGATGCCCGCGGCCCGTGCGGCGCGCAGGAGTTCTTCGCTCAGCCCGAGTGGAACACCATCGACCATGAGCACCGTGGGGCTCATGCCGCCCTCGATGGCCTCGAGAACAGCGTCACGGAGCCCGTGGGCCGGAACCAGGACGAGCGAGGCGTTGGCTCCGGCCTCGCGTGCGGCTTCCTCAATGGTGTCGAACACCGGAACGCTGCCGACCCGTTCGCCGCCGCGGCCTGGGGTGACGCCGGCGACGGGTGCGAGATCGTGGTCGTCCATCATGCGAGTGACGAACACACCGAGCTGGCCTGTGATCCCCTGGATGACGACTCGGGTATCGGCGTTGACCAGGAAGCTCATCTCGCTGCTCCTTCCGTGGTGACGCCGAGCATTCGAGCGAGATGTGCCGCGGCCTCCCACTCGTTCGACTCCTCGCCGACGATGACTGTGGGCGCACCTGTCTCGAGTGCCCATGCACGAACCATCTCGCGGGCCTGCTCTGACTCGTTGCCAGCAAAGCGCACCACGGTGGGCCCGGTCCACCCGACATTGCGCCAGCCGTCGAGCAGGCCGGTGGCGGTGACGGAGAGTGGTTGGTTGGCGATGCACGTGGAGAACAGCATGCCGGCGATATTGGGCTGGCCGGCAACTATCTCGGCCGCGACCGAGACCTTCTTCGCCGAGGGTGAACCCGAGGTGTCGCAGTAGTTCGTGGGTAGCAGGCCGACTGCTGCGAGTGCGTCGAGGACGACCATCGACTCACCACCGCCGACCGAGTGGGAGGCCACCATCGTGGGCCCTGCGGGCGCGTCGTCGGGGATGAGCTGCACATAGCGCAGGCTGCCGCGGTGATCGCCGGCCTGGAACTCGCGGGCCGCGCGCTCGCGGGCATTGCGATCCTCTTCATCGAGCACCGAGGGATCGGGGATGAGCGGCTTGGAGTAGTCGTCGAGGTCGGCTTTGGCGTCGAGGGCGACGATGCCGTCGTCGGTGAGAGTGATGGGGTTGAGCTCTAACGTGTAGGCGGCCCAGCGGGTCGCGATGAGCGCGAGCTTGTGCAGGAAGGTCGAGATCGCGACCAGCTCCGAGGATGGCGTGCCGATGCGTCGAAGCTCCCGCCGCACGCGGTGGGGTGCGAGCGCGTCATCGAGATCCATGGCGAGCGCGGCGCGACTTGGATCGAATCCGGTGCCGCCGGTGGGGGAGAAGCGCAGGACGCGCCTCGCGGGGTTCTCTTCTACCGAGATCGCGGCATAGCCCTCCCAGGGGGCCACGACCGCACACTCGGCGAGAACCGAGTGCACAGGCAGGCCTTGGATCGAGATGCCGAGCATGGCGTTGGCGGCTTTCCGCATCGAGTCGGAGTCCGTGACGCGCGTGATGCCACCGCTGCCGGCTCGGTCGCCCGCGGCCACCTGTGCCTTGAGGTACATGGGGCCACCGAGTTCCTCGAACGCGGCGACGGCCTCCTCGGCGCTCGAACAGAGCCGGCGTGCAGGGACGAGCACACCCTCGGACTCGAGGATGTCCTTGACTACGTGCTCGAGCAGGCGGGTCATGCGGTGGGCTGTTCCGTTCTGGAGTCGGGCGAGGCGGATCGGGAGTAAGACACGGTGTCGAGGGACGGCGCGCGGAACGGGCGCTCGTTGGCCTGCTCCTCGCGACTGTGGGCTGCGAGGCCGAAGGCCCGCCCGAGGCAGGTGACAAGGGTGATGTCGGCAGGGCCGAGGCCTGCATCGAGCAGGAGCCCCGCGACGGCCGCGTCGGCGTTCATGTGCAGGGGCTTTCCCGTCAATGTGAGCAGGGCGCTCTCACACGCGGTGGCGATGTCGCGGTAGGTGTGACTGGCCTCGATACCCGACATCAGCGGACCCACCCGGGGGTCGCGCGCGTGGTAGGGGTGCCCGTACCCCGGCATCCGCTTGCGGGCCGCGAGGAGGTCGGCCATGGCCGACATCGCGGCCTCGGCCAGATCGGCCGGATTGCCGTCGGCGATAGTGCGGAAGATGTACGCGGCCTCCTCGGCGGCTCCGCCGTGAGCCGGTCCGCCGAAAGCGATCAGACCTGAGGCGATCGCGAAGGGCACGGGGCTGCGAGTCGAGGCCGTCGCCCGCGCGGCGAGTGTCGAGGGTGCGGTGACCCCGTGGTCAAGGGCCGCGATGATCGCGCGTCGCAGTGCGTCGCTCTGCCCGGGCGTGGGATCGCCGCCGAAGAGCAGCAGCCACAGCATCGAGGAGAGCTCACCGTTCTCGATCAGCGGCCCGATCGGAAGGCCGCGGTAGGAGATCGAACTGTCGGCGATCTCGGTGATCGAGGTGTTCCAGACCTTGAGATCGGGCACTACGCCTTCACCTCCGTACCGGTGGCCGGGTCGAAGGTGTCGAGCTCGAGGAACTGGAGGTCATCGACGACATCTTGGTAGCCCAGTGCGCTCGGGTCGGCCGAGCGGTGTGAGAGTCGCTCGCGTTCCATCTCGAGTGCCTCCGCTGGAATGGGCAGGGCGCCGTGGTCGAGGAACCGCACCGCGCCCGAGGCATCCCGGATGGGCAGCACGTTCCCCTTCACGTGGATGTTCGGCGAGAACGGGATATCGAGGATGCCGGTGCCGATCCCCTTGATGGAGCCGACGACGGGGTCGCCATCACCGAGATCGATGATCGCGTCGAGAATGGCGCGGGCCTGGATGAGGTTGAGATGGAGTTCGAACTCGATCTCCGGGGTGCGCCAAGCGTGGGCCTGGCGGCCGATGAGGTTCATCAGATAGCGAGTGACCCGGATGCTGTCGGCGTTGGACTCTGCGGTGGGGACGCCGATTCCCTCGTCGATCGTCTTGACGTAGTTCAGGGGTGCTCGCGCGATTGCGGCCGCGAATACGTTGGCCGCAATGAGTCCGTAGGCGTCGGGGCGACGCTCGGGGAACGCGCCGTTCCAGTCGCTGCTCGCGACGTAGGTGGAGACATCGTCGAGGCCGAGCTTGTGGAGGTACTCGGTCGCAAGCTGCTCAACAGCCAGGCAGCTCGCCACATCCTGGGCGATATTTCCCTGAAGCATGGAATACAACATGATGTGCTTCACACCCTGCGAGGCCATGATCAACGCATCGAGGATGACGCCAACATGCATCAGTGCGGGCACCGAGCACGTGCCGCTCTGGGAGAACCCGACGGCGTCATCGGCCATCGGCACGCCGGCCTCGGAGTAGATACCCATCAGCCGGAAGATGTACTGCCACTTGGAGATGCCCTCGGACAGCGGTGTGTTCTTGGAGTACTCGAGGGTGGCATACATCGGTCCGGACACGAACGCGGTACCACCACTGGCGAGCCCCGTCTCGGCCGTGATGCGCAGGTCGACCGCGTTCGCTCGCACGATCACCGGCTTATCGAAACTTTGAATGAGGCGGCGGTTGGCCTCGATACCGTGGGCCACGATCGGATAGCCGTTGAGAGCCGAGACCTCGGTGGTGCTCGAGGCCAGACGACGCTCGGCCTCGGCGAATTGAAGCTCGCGCGTGAGACTGTCGATGGTGATCGGAAGGTAGGCCGCCCCGGCTTCGTCGAGCATCTGCATGAGGGCGCGCTGGCCCTCCCAGCTCGCCACACCGGCCCTGGGAACGACGGCGGCGACGCCGGTGGCCTTGGCCTTCTGGAGCACGGCCGCGACGGTGCCGCGCTTGGCGTTCTCGAGCGAGAACGCGAGGGCCTCATCGAGGTCGTAAGGAGCGCGCCCGAGCTGCTCACGGAAGATCGTCTCGCGCTGGGCGTGGAACGCGTCGTCGGTCAGTCGCTCATTGGTGACGTTGTCAGCCATTGCTCGCACTCCTTCGTTGGGCGAGGTCGGCCACAAGGTCGCTGATGGCCTGGGCCGGTTGTGTGCGTGAGGGGTAGGCGCGATCGAAGCCCATCGCCAGGAAACGTGCCTCGACCTCGCTCCAGTCGGCGGCTGCCGTGTTCGCGAGGTTTCCGCCGACATAGAGCAGTACGTCGTCGGCTCCTGCCGCTGCCATGAGGCCGCGCACCCCGTCGCAGAAGATCGCGGCGTGCCCGTTGGACGAGGACACGAACACCGCGTCGGCATCCTCGGCGACCGCGGTCGCGACGAACTCCTCGACCGGGGTCTGGATGCCGAGCTGGATCACCTCGGCTCCGGCGTTGCGCAACGCATGCCCGAGGATGGTGATGCCCACCACGTGGATGTCGTCGCCGATGGATCCGATGACGACCCGTGCGCCCTGCAAGGACTCGGTCATTGACCTGCCATTCCGTGAGTTCCGCGGCCGTCTCCGGCCGCACCGTTTCTACCGTCCGGTCGGTACCCTGTCAACACTTCTCGCTGGACCCGGGGAACGCTCTGTCGCGCGAGGTCATCACAGGCCCAGATCCCGGCCGATGAGTTCCTTCATGATCTCGTTGGAGCCAGCCCAGATCTTCGTCACGCGTGCGTCCATCCACGCCCGCGCGACGCGGTACTCGCGCATGTAGCCGTATCCGCCGTACATCTGAACGCACGCGTCGAGAACGTCGTTCTGGACCTGCGCGGTCCACCACTTCGCCTTGGCCGCCTGGACGGGTGTGAGTGCACCGTTGACGTGGGCGAGGATGCACTGGTCGAGGAAGGCCTGAGCGACGTCGACGGTCGTGACGAGTTCGGCAAGCAGAAACCGATTGTGCTGGAAACTGCCGATTGCCTGCCCGAATGCCTTGCGCTCCTTGGCGTACTCGATGGTCTCGAGGAGGATGTCCGCGGCGTGCGCGAGGTTGGTGATCGCGCCGAAAAGCCGCTCCTGCGGCAGACGCTCCATCATGTGGATGAACCCCCGGCCGAGTTCGCCGATCAGGCTCGTGCGCGGAAGTTCGAGATCGGTGAAGAACAACTCGGCCGTATCGCACTCGGGCTGCCCGACCTTGTCGAGCTTGCGGCCGCGGGTGAAGCCCGCCATACCGTCCTCGACCGCGAACAGCGAGATACTCCTCGATGCCTTGCCGGTGCCGGTGCGGGCTGCCACCACGGTGAGGTCGGCCCGGTAGCCGTTGGTGATGAAAGTCTTGCTGCCGTTGAGAACCCAGCCCTCGGAAGTCTCGGTGGCCGTGGTGCGCAGGGCGCCGAGGTCGCTGCCCCCGCCGGGTTCGGTCATGGCAATTGCAGTGATCTTCGAGCCGTCGGCGAATCCCGGGAGCCAGCGTGCCTTCTGCTCGGGGGTGCCGAGCTCGATGAGATAGGGCGCCACCGTGTCGAAGTGGATGCCGAAGCTCGAGGACATCCCGACACTGACCTTCGCGAGCTCCTCGTGGACGATCGCGGTGAACCGGTAGTCGCCCGCGTCCTGACCGCCGTATTCCTCGGGAACGTGCAGGCCAAGAAGTCCGAGAGAGCCAGCCTCGAGCCAGACCGATCGATCGATCATGCGCTCCTCGGTGAAGTGCTCGTAGTGCGGCAAGATCGACTTCTCCACGAAGTGTCGGACGCTGGCGCGAAACGCCTCGTGCTCCTCAAGGTAGATCGGCCGGGGATTGCTCACCGGTGCGAACTCCTGAGCATCTGGTCGGCCCCGTACTCGATAAGCGGAGCGACGAGAGGACCGATCTCCTCGAAACGCTCACCGACGGTGAGTCCGAGCCCGTACCGGTAGTGGATGCCCTCGAGGATCACCGCGAGTTTGTAGGAACTGAAGGCGACGTACCAAGGCATGTCTCGATCGTGGAGCCCGGTTGCCGCGAGGTAACGCTCGACGAGCTGATCGCTTCGGAGGTAACCCAGGCCCGGCGCGATCCCTTCGACGACAGGGTTGAGGCCCAAGGCGGGCAGAGCATCCCAATAGACGCACATGAGTCCGAGGTCGGCGAGCGGGTCGCCAAGGGTGGCCATCTCCCAGTCGAGTACCGCGGAGATCTCGGCCTCTGGAGTGGCCAGGACGTTCTCGAGTCGGTAGTCACCGTGCACGACCGAGACCCGTTGCGGCAGTGGGACTTCGCGGGCCAGCGTGTGGCCGAGCGACTCGATGCCGGGGATCTCGCGAGTGCGTGAGGATTCCAGTTGTTGACCCCATCGCGCGACCTGGCGGGACATGAAGCCTCCAGGCCTGCCGAAGTCGGCGAGCCCGATCGACGCGGGATCTATCAAGTGCAGGGAGGCGAGAACATCCACCAAGTTCTTCGAGAGCCGGGCGGTTCCGCTGACCCCGAGGGCAGCGGACTGGTCGGTCGTACGGATGACCTCCCCGTCTACCCGCTCCATGATGTAGAAGGGTGCACCGATGACATCGGGGTCATCGCACATCAGCAGGACCTCGGGACAGGGCACCGTGGTGCCCGCCATTGCGGCCATCACGCGATACTCGCGGGCCATATTGTGCGCCGTGGCCATGACATGCCCGAGCGGTGGACGCCGCAGCACCCATTGCTCGGAGCCGTCGTCGAGGAAGTAGGTCAGGTTGGAGCGACCGCCCGCGATTACCTCGGCGTGCAGCGCACCGGACACGAGGCTCGGGGCGTTCGCGTCGAGGAATTCGCGCAGGGCTGCGAGATCGAGCCCCGGAGGGGAGGAGGTCATTCGATGCCGCCGGTCAGGCCGAGCCCACCGTCGATCACCAGGGTCTGCCCGGTGATCCACGATGCTTCTGAGGAGAGCAGGAAGGCCACGGCAGATGCGATGTCCTGCGGGGTCCCGAGTCGACCGAGAGGGTAGGCCGAGGCCACAGTGCTTTCCCGGCCGACATAGAGGGCTTCGGCGAACACGGTCTGCACGACCGCGGGGGCCACAGCGTTGACGCGGATGCCCGGCGCGAGCTCCCAGGCCAGTTGCGCCGTCAGTTGCGACAGTGCCGCCTTGCTGGCTCCGTAGATACCGATGCCCAGGGCGGGCCTGATACCTGCGGCTGAGGAGATATTGACGATCGAGCCGCCATGTTCGCCCATCCAGGTGGCGTGCACGAGCTTGACCCACTCGAGCGCACTGGTGACATTGACGTCGAACACCTTGCTGCTGGCAGCGGGGCTGGTCTCGATCATGGGGCCATAGGTGGGGTTGGTCCCGGAATTGTTCACCAGCAGGTCGATCCGGCCGAACGCGGCCATGGTGGCCTCGACGCACTCGCCTCGGTGCTCGGAGCTATCGGTGTTGCCGGCCACGGAGATAACCGAATCAGGTGACCCGAGGGCCCGGGCGGCATCCGCGAGAGGGCCGGCCTTGCGCGCGGTGATGCACACCTTCGCTCCGCGACCGAGTAGTTCGGTCGCGATCGCCAGGCCGATGCCGCGGCTGGCACCCGTCACGATCGCGACGGAGCCGTGGAGGTCACTTCGTTCTGACATGTGGCCGTCCTGTCATGTCGAGTCGTGGAGGCCGATCGGCCGGGCCTTGCGAAGTCCGGACTACTTCGCGACGTACCCGCCATCGACGGGCAGTGTGACGCCGGTGATGTAGCTCGAGGCATCACTGGCGAGGAACAGGGCGGCCTCGGCGACCTCTTCGGGCTTGCAGGGGCGCTTGAGCGGCACACCGGTCTCGACGAACATCTTGACGCGCTCGGGAGCGAGCGACTCGTCGTCGCGTCCGAAGAACTGCGTCAGCATCGGGGTGTCGACGGCGCCAGGGGCGATCACGTTGACGCGGATATCCGGCCCGAGGGACATGGCCAGGGACTTGGAGAACGAGACCAGGCTGCCCTTGACCATGGAGTAGAGCGGGCTCGCGAGTGAGCCGACGAGGCCGCTCACCGAAGCGGTGTAGATGATCGAGGCCTTGCCCGCTTCACGTCGCAGCAGCGGCTCGGCGTACATGGTGGCGAAGAATGCGCTCTTCATGTTCAAGTCGACGGTGAGTTCCCACTGCTCATCGGTGATCTGAAGCCCGGCGGGGCCGGGGGAGCCGACGTGGTTGTACAGCACATTGAGCCGGCCGAACTCAGTGTCAACGAACTCGAACATGGTCTTGATCGCGCCCATGTCGGTTGCGTCGAGGTGGTAGGCCACACCCTTGCCGAAGCCCTCGGCCTCGATCAGGCGCACGGTCTCGGCGGCACCTTCGTCATTGATGTCGGCGACGATGACGGTGGCACCCTCGCGTGCCATGCGGACGGCCGAGGCACGTCCCATGCCGGAGCCGGCGGCGGTGATGAGGGCGATGCGATCCTGAAGTGCGTTGCTCATGGTGTTCTCCCGTGGAGTGATCAGGGGGTGAAGTGGGGCGATGAGTCGGGGGCCGGTCAGTAGTTCTCAGGCGGTAGGCAGTGCCCACTGGAGGTGCTGGGGCTCGAGGAACTCGCGCACGCCCCACTCGCCGAACTCGCGGCCGAGGCCGCTCTGCTTGAACCCGCCGTACGGTGCGTCGCCGCGGAGGCCACCGCCGCCGTTGATCTGGACGGTGCCTGCCTGGAGACGGCTGCCCACGGCGATCGCAGCGTCGAGGTCGTCGCCGAAGACATAGCCGGCCAGTCCGTAGATGCTGTCATTGGCCATGCGCACAGCGTCGTCGACGGTGTCGTAGGTGATCATCGCGCCGACGGGTCCGAAGACCTCCTCGCGTGCGATGCGCATGTTGTTCTCGACCGACCCGATCAGGGTGGGGTTGTACCACCAGCCGCCCTCGATATCGGGCTTGCCGCCACCGGCGACGACCGACGCGCCTTCGCTGAGGGCGAGGTCGACGTAGCCCGAGACACGGGCGAGGTGCTCGGGGCGGATCAGCGGGCCGACGATGGTCTCGCGGTCCCAGGGGTCGCCGATCTTGATGGCCGACCAGGTGCTCACCGAGCGCTCGATGAAGTCATCTGCCTGACTCTTGTGCACCAGGATCCGGGTCGGCGAGGCGCAGCCCTGACCGGCATTGCGCGAGTAGCGCATGTGGACGGCAGGGAGGAGGGCGGCGAGGTCGGTGCCCGGCATGATGATGTTGGCGGACTTGCCGCCGAGCTCGAGCGCGACACCCTTGAGAGTGTCGGACGCCTGGCGCATGATGATCTTGCCGACAGCATCGGACCCGGTGAACGACACCTTGTCGATCTCCGGGTGGGTCGTGATCATCTGGGGGATTGCGAGGTCGTCGCTCACGACGATGTTCACGAGGCCCGCGGGGATCCCGGCCTCGGCGATGAGGCGGCCGAGGAGAAGTGTGGCGAAGGGCGCGCGGGGTGACGGGGTCAGCACGATCGGGCACCCGGCGGCCATCGCAGCGAAGATCTTGATCATCGAGAGGTGCAACGGGTAGTTGTAGGCGGAGATGCCGCCGACCACGCCCACCGGCCGGTAGCCGACCAGGCTCGCGCTCGGGACGGGGTAGAAGTGCTCGCCGATGTGTTCGGTCCGGTCGATCGCGGCGAGATCGGCGAATGCGCGCGAGACGTGCAGGGGGATGTCGAACTGGAAGGCCTCGGCGGTGGTGATGGGGGTACCCACCTCCGCCACGATGGTGGCGACTAGCTCGGCGCGGTTGGCCTCGATCACGTCGAAGACCCGATGCATGGCAGCCGAGCGTTCCTGGAGAGCGAGGTTGGACCAGGTGCCGTCGTTGAAGACCCGACGGGCGGCGAGGATCGCCTGCTCGGTCTGGCCGGTGGTGGCACCGGCGATCACACCGAGTACCTCGCCCGTGGCTGGATTGTGCACGGTGAAGGGTGCGCCTGCGCCGGGTACGGCGGCGCCGTCGATGGTCATCTCGGTGACGAGGCGGATCTTGGTGTCGCGGGTGACCTGCACGGAGATGTCCCTTCGGGAGCTCATGGTTACTTGGGGGCATGTCTACCGAACGGTCGGGAGAATTTCAAGGCCGCAGGCGGATGTCTCCATTCGTCCCTCGTGAGCGCCGGGAGATACGGTGCCGCACATGACCTCACCCGACTCCGTGCTGCTCGAGCGCGAGGGGCCGATCGCCTGGATCACCCTGAACCGCCCAGAAAAACTGAACGCGATCAGCCAGGAGATGCTCGATCGACTCGAGAACATCCTCGAGGCCGAGCGTCGATCGGACTCGCGTGTGATCGTGCTCCGGGGTGCAGGCAGGGCATTCTCGGCCGGGCACGACCTCTCGAACGACTCCGTGGAGGTCACCGAGCCTGGTGACTCCGTCGCCGACCGCGACCGTCAGGCGTCTTATATCGACACCTTCCTGCGCCTGTGGGAGCACCCCAAGCCCGTGATCGCCGCGGTGCACGGCTACTGCATCGCTGGTGGCACGCAGATGGCCACCTTCTGCGACATGATCGTGACCGCCGACGATGCGGTGATCTCGGCGTCGCCGCCCATGCCGATCGGTGGAGGATTCATCACCCCCCTCCTCGCCTTCTCGATCGGGGCGAACCGCGCGAAGTTGCTCTCGTTCGTCCCAGGGCGCAGGTTCAGCGGGCGCACCGCGGCCGAGTGGGGCTGGGCGGTGGAGTCCGTGCCCGAGGCCGACTTGATCACTCATGTGCGCGAACTCGCGCTGTCGATCGCGACCGTGCCCTTGAGCATCCTGCGGATGAAGAAGATCGCCATCAACCGCACGATGGAGCTCCAGGGTTTCCGCATGACCGCGTTCATGGGCGCCGAGACCGATGTCGTGGTTCACCACACCGATGCGGTCGACCTCATCAAGACCGCGATCGAGACTGACGGTTTCAAGGAGACCCTGCGCCGGTTCAAGGCCAGCGAACTCGGGCTCGACGGCTGAGCACCGGTTGGCAGCCGTCAGGATGCGTGCAGGACGGCCATCGCGCTCTCGCCGGTCTTGTCAGTGAGTGCGCGGTGGGCGGGAGTTATCGACGGCCCCGTTCCCCGGACAATCTCCGCCACCCGTCGACTATCCCTCCATCCGACCGTTTGGTAGCCTCGGGCCATCACTGCAGTGCACACCTCTGAGGGAGACCAGCATGATTGAGCCAGCGATCCCCGTCTCAGCATGGAGCCCGGCCGAGATCGTCGAGCTTGCCAACAGCACCGATGAGCGCGAGTGGGTCCCCACTGCGCGCGAGGGCGTCTGGATCCGACCGCTGCTCTTCGACACCGTGCGCGGCGCATGGGTCAACGTCACGCGCATGAGAACCACCGGCTTCATCAGCCGACATGCTCACCCCGCCCCGGTGCATGGCTACGTGATCAAGGGCCAATGGCACTACCTCGAGCGCGACTGGGTTGCCACGGAGGGTGGGTACGTTTTCGAACCACCCGGCGACACCCACACGCTCATCGCAGACCCGGGTGAGTCGCTCACGCTGTTCTGGATCACCGGCTGCCTGATCGAGGTCGACGAGTTCGGAACGCCGACGGGCTTCGCCGACGTCTTCACGCGAATCGAACAGGCCGCGAAGCACTACGAGGCCGTGGGCCTCGGCGCCGACTATGTGAACCGGTTCGTCCGCTGAACCGCGTCCATATGGCCGGGGTCTCGGGAGGATGTGCCGCATGAGCGGGTTCACCGTCGCAGCGCTGATTCAGGGAACGGCGCTGCGCTCGCCCAACACTGTGGCGATCGTGGCGCCCGACGGCAGTGAGCAGACCTACGCGGACCTCCTCACCACAGGCCGTCGCCTTGGCAACGCACTGCTCGCCACCGGGCTCGCCCCAGGCGACCGCATCGCGGCCTGGATGGAGGACTCCCTCGAGTACGTCCAGGTCTATGTGGCGTGTGCCCTCGCGGGTCTGGTCGTGGTGCCGATCAATGCGCGGCTTACCCACCATGAGGCGACCCACCTGGTGAGCGATTCCGGCGCCCGCGTGCTGTTGTTCACCGGCGGCCTGTCCGGGCACGTAGCGTCGCTGACCTCGGTCGTGCCCGATCTCGCGCTGGTTTCGACCGTCGCCGATCCACAGGCGCCCACCACGCTGTCCGAGCTCGTCGCGTCGGGAAGTGACGACGTCCAGCCGGCTCCGTCGCCCGACGATCTCTACATGATCGGCTACACGAGCGGCACCACCGGACTTCCCAAGGGGGCCATGCTCACTCAGGGTTCGGTGGCCGCGCTTGCCCGGCTCAATGCGCAGTCCTACCGCCTCGCACTCGGCAGCATCTGTGCTCTGACGGGGTCTATGTCGTTCGTCGCGGTCGTGCCCTCGCACATCATCAGCCACTTCTATGTCGGCGGCACGGTGCGCATCTTGGGCAGCTGGGATGTGGCATCACTGATTGACACCATCGAGCGCCACCGGATCACCTTCACCTATCTGCCCTCGCCGGTGCTCGGGGAGTTCGCCGAGAAGGCTGCGGCTGATCCGGCGCGCCTGTCGAGCCTGCTCTCGGTATTGCACTCGGCGTCCAAGGCATCGCTCGAGAAGCTTCGCGCCGTGGCCGATGTCATCGGCGGCGTTCTCATTGAGGGTCTGGGCATGACCGAGAACTCCGGTGGCCTCGTCACGGTCACCAGCCCATCGGATATCCGTCTCGAACCGGGTCGTCCCGACCGGCTGGCCTCGGTCGGCCGTGCGGTGCAGGAGACCCTCGTCGAGGTGCTCGCACCGGACGGCAAGCCAGTGCCGCATGACGGTGTCAGCGTCGGCGAGATCGTCGTGTCCTCGCCCGCGCTCCTCGTCGGCTATTGGAACCGCCCCGAGGCCACCGCCGACGCCCTTCGTGACGGGTGGTACTTCACAGGCGACCTCGGCAGCCTCGACGCCGAGGGCTATCTCGTGATCAGCGAGCGACGAGTCGACCTCATCGTCTCCGGCGGCATGAACGTCTACCCCTCCGAAGTTGAGGAGGTGATCATGCGAGTGCCGGGTGTCGTGTCCTGTGCGGTCGTTGGCCTTCCGCACGAACGATGGGGGCAGTCGGTCGTGGCGGCCGTCGTCGTCGATCCCGCCGTGGTGGTCACCGAGGATCAGATCCTGCAGATGTGCCGCGAGTACTTGGCCAGCTACAAGAAGCCGACCCGCGTGCAGTTCCTGGACTCCATGCCGACCACCACGAGCCTGAAGATTTCCCGTAGCCGGGTCAGGGACTCCCTCGCCACCTGAGAGTGGGCCGAACTCGGCTGTGCTGTGATCGGGTACGTCATGGTCGACGACAAGACGAGGACGGACACCTATGCGCGCAGTCAGGTACGAAGGCCCTGGTGCTGCGGGTGATGTCCTGCGCCTCGTCGAGATGGAGACCCCCGCGCCCGCGCCGGGCGAGGTGCTCGTTCGAGTGCGGTTCTCTGGTGTTAATCCCACGGACTGGAAGAGTCGCACCAGGGTTGGCATGGTCGTCCCCTGGCAGATTCCCAACCAAGACGGCGCGGGCACCATCGTGGGCGTGGGGGCAGGGGTCGACCCCGCCCGCGTGGGCCAGCGGGTCTGGCTCTTCCACTGCGCGAGCGGACGTCAGTACGGCACCGCCGCAGACTTCACGTGTGTGCCCGAGGGCCAGGCCGTTCCCCTGCCGGACAGCATCTCGATGCAGCAGGGCGCAGGTCTCGGCATCCCGTACATCACCGCGCACGGATGCCTGTTCGCAGGCGGCGACATCTCCGGCTCGACCATCCTCGTGACAGGGGGAGCCGGCGCGGTGGGACATGCCGCGATCGAGTTGGCTCACCGCGCTGGCGCCCGCGTCATCGCGACGGTGAGCTCGCCCGAGAAGGCAGCGATCGCGAGTGCCGCGGGCGCTGATGTCGTGCTCAATTATCGCGTGCCCGGATTCCTCGACGACCTGCGCGCTGCGGCCCCTCACGGTGTGGATCGTGTGGTGGACGTGGCGATCGGGGCCAACCTGGTGGCAAGTCTGAGTGTGCTCCGGCCCCACGGCGTCATCGTGTCGTACGCGACAGAGGAGTCTGATCCCACCATTCCCGTGCGGCAACTGATGACCGGCAACGTGACCTTGGCATTCGTCGTTGTCTACGGGTTCACGCCGCAGGCCATTGGCGCTGCTGTCGGTGATATTTCCGCTGCCCTTGCCGAAGGGTCACTCGGCCGTTTGCCGGAGCACCTCTACTCACTCGAGGACACGGCGTCTGCACATGACGCGGTCGAGGCCGGTGCCCTCGGCAAGGTGCTCATCGACCTCGGGGAGTAGGGCGAGCCGTTCGCCCCGTTCTGCGCCGCCGCCTTTTTCGGGCGGATGCTGGGCCGGCGAGCCTCGGTGACTGGCGAGATTGCCGATAACCCGGCGCGCGCCTAGCGGGGCTCGGAGACTGGGACCGAGAGCGGATCCCGTCCGGGGGCGCGGCTCGGGAGGGCACTGTCGTGAGGTGGATCCGAGAGCACCGCGAGACCGCGGCGTTCGCAGTGGCGCTCCTGTTCCTGGCCGGTGGCGTCGTGGCCTACGGCACGGGCCGCCCCGCCTGGGCGGATGCGCTCTGGGGCGTCGGCACCGTGGCAGGTGTGTGCCTGTCGTTCATTGCCACATCTCTCGCGATTCGTCGACGCCAGCCGACGGTCGACGTGATCGCGTTGCTGGCACTCGCGGGTGCGCTTGCAACGCGGGAGTACTTCGCGGGCGCTGTGATCACGGTGATGCTCACCACCGGCGTACTCCTCGAGGCCCGAGCCGCTGCCAGAGCCCGGCGTGAGCTCAGCCTGTTGATCGAAAGGGCCCCGCGCACAGCGCGACGACACGAAGGCGATCTACTGGTTGAGGTCGGGGTCGAGCAGGTGCGACAAGGGGATCGACTCGTGGTGGGCGCCGGCGAGATCGTGCCTGTCGACGGCAGACTCGAGGTCGCGGGAGTGTTCGATGAGGCCGCGTTGACCGGCGAGTCCCTGCCGGTCGAGCGACCGGCGGGCGATGATGTGCGCAGCGGCGTCGTGAACGCCGGAGCCCCCGTCGGACTCGTCGCCACTGCGACCTCCGAGGCCTCGAGCTACGCCGGGGTCCTGCGACTCGTGGAGCAGGCCCAGGCATCGTCGGCGCCATTTGTTCGGGCGGCCGATCGGATTGCGATCTACTTCGTGCCATTGACGCTCGCCCTCGCGGGGGTCGGGTGGATTGTCAGCGGCGAGGCTGTGCGCGCGGTGGCGGTGCTCGTCGTCGCGACGCCGTGCCCGCTGCTGCTCGCGGCGCCGATTGCCATCATGTCGGGGCTCTCCCGTGCTGCCCGGATCGGCGTGATCGTCAAGGGCGGTGGTGCGCTGGAGAGGCTGGCGGGTGGGCGGGTGATGCTCTTCGACAAGACCGGGACGCTCACCCGTGGCACCCCGGTGTTGACTGATGTGATCACCGCGGGTCCGATCGACTCGGACGCCCTCCTTGCGTTCGCAGCATCGCTCGACCAGGTGTCGCCCCATGTGCTCGCGACCGCGATCGTCACGGCCGCTCGAGCACGTGGCCAGGCCCTTGTGATCCCTGTCGACGTGGAGGAGATTCACGGATATGGCTTGCAGGGCAACGTGTCCGGGCATCAGGTGCGCTTGGGCAAGGCAGGGTGGATCGTCGATGGACCACCGCCGGCATGGGTTCGTCAGGCCCGTCGCCGGGCAAGCCTTGACGGATCTCTAGTGGTCTACATCGCCGTCGATGGTGTGCCGGTGGGAGCGTTCCTGCTCGACGACCCGGTTCGACCCGACGCCGCGCGGATGATCCGTGCCCTCCGACTCGCTGGCATCACGCGCACCGTGCTGGTGACGGGCGATAGAGCCGATGTCGCGGAGTCGGTCGGCCGCATCGTGGGGGTGGACGCGGTCCATTCCGATCGCGATCCCGCCGACAAGCTCGTGGTTGTCGCCGCCGAATCGCTCAACGGGCCGACGATCATGGTCGGCGATGGTGTCAACGACGCGCCTGCTCTGGCCGCCGCTGGGGTCGGTGTGGCTCTCGCAGCCCGCGGCGCGACGGCCACGTCCGAGACTGCCGACGTGGTGCTCACCGTCGATCGGATCGACGCTCTCGCGGACGCAATCCTGATCTGTCGCCGCGCTCACCGGATCGCTATGCAGAGCGCGGCGTGGGGGATGGGGCTGTCACTGATCGCGATGGTGGCGGCGGTACTGGGCTATCTGCCCCCGGCAGCCGGTGCGCTCCTGCAGGAAGTCATCGACGTCCTGGCCATCGCGGTTGCGCTGCGCGCACTCCTCCCCGCCCGCATGCACACCATCACCTTGCCGCCCGCGGATGCCGAACTCGTGCGTCGCATCCGGGCTGAGCATGTGTCAGTGCGCCCAGTCGTCGAACAGGTTCGCTCGGTCGCAGATGCGCTGACCACCGCGGGCTGTGATCTCGCACCCGTCCGTGATCTGCTGGTGCGCCTGGAGACGAGCACCTTGCCGCACGAGCGGGCTGAGCAACGCGAACTTTACCCCGCGATCGCGCGTGCCATGGGTGGTGCCGATCCGATGGGCACGCTCACCCGCGGCCACGTCGAAATCGAGCACCAGGTAAGCCGCCTGCGTCGGCTACTCGACGAGCTCACTGATTCCGCACCCGAGCCCGAGGATGTCGTTGAGCTCCGCCGTCTGCTGTACGGCCTCTATGCAGTTCTCCGGCTGCACAACGCCGAAGAGGAGGAGCTCGCCTTCACCCTCGTGCCCGACTCCGTCCTCGTCTTCGACTCAGGGGTTGTTGGGCGCGAATTCCCGCGCGGTGACGCCCGCCGGGGCTAGCCTCTACCCATGATTCGATTCCTCATTCGCACGGCGGTGTACTTCGCGTCAGCGTTAATCGGCATTATCGCCGCGGACGTCATCCTCTCGGGCTTCCATGTCGATGGCGCGATCACCTATCTCGTCGTGGCGATCATCGTCGGGCTGCTTCAGGCGATCCTGTCGCCGATCTTCCGCAGGGTGGCTGAGCGCAAGGCTCGTGCCTTCATGGGGGGAGTCGGGCTCGTCACCACGTTCGTCTCGCTCGTCCTGACGTCTCTGTTCATGGGCGACTTCTCGATGGACGGTGTCACCACCTGGATCCTGTCCACGCTGGTGGTGTGGTTGTTCACGGCAATCGCCGCATTCATCCTGCCGCTCCTCCTTGTTCGCAAGGCAGTGGCTGAGCGCCGCGCCTGAAATCGCTCATGGTTCGAGCCGAACGAGCGCTCGTCGAGTATTGGTCGTTCGCATTTCGGGCACCGCACGCGCGATGATTGCCCCATGGCATCGGCACTTGACTACGACACCGCCATGGCGGAGGCCACTGCGATCTTTGGTGATGTCCGGGTGGGCCGCCCGGGCCGGGCGCGAACCTATTGGCTGACCATCACCCTGCTGCGGGCGCTGAAGATGCGGGTCAAGATCAACTTTGATGGCGCCCAGAACGCTGCACCGGGTGCGGCGATCTTGGTGGGCAACCACCTGGCGACCCTCGACCCCGTCGTTGCGGTGATGAGTACGTGGTGGCGCATCACGGCGTTCACCAAGGCCGAATGGTTCGAGGGCCGCGCTGCGGTGTTCTTCCGCTGGATGGGACAGATCCCGCTGCGCCGTGGCGACGAAGCGGCCACCGAATGGGCACTCGACATGGCTGCGATGGCCCTGGCCGACGGTGGCAAGGTCGGTATCTACCCCGAGGGCACCCGCGGTCCGGACCCATCGCACCTGTACCGCCTCCACCAGCGTGTCCTCGTGCCCTTGATCGCGAACAACCCCGAGGCCCCTGTGCACGCGGTCGTGACGAGCTACACGAATCGGGGCTTTCGTCGCAAGGTCGCGACCGTCCGGATGTCACCGCGTCTGCCCCTCGACCCGCGCACCATGACGGGGGACGAGATGACGGTTGTGATCCGCGACGCGATCACCGAGCTGGGAGACCTGACCTACGTTGATCAGTACGCGTTCATCGTCAAGGCCCGTGCCGAGCGGGCGGCGCGCAAGGCCGCAGACCAGGCCTGACGTGCGAGGGCGCGCCGCCATCGCATAGTGTGCGCTCACAACTTGATACCAGGGGAGCTCGGGGGAACGCCGGGCTGAGAGGGTGGCCGACCGCCACCGACCCTTGAACCTGATCTGGGTAATTCCAGCGGAGGGAAGGACTCTCAGCATGATCTCCCCACTACACCGACCTCGTCGAGACTCTCGCTCGTGGATCGTGGGCACGGCCGCGTGCACTGTCCTTGCGGCGTGCGGTACCGCGGCACCGGTAACGGGGCCGTCCATAGCGCCCTCTACCTCTGCTTCGAGCCCAACCGGTGCGTCCCCGGCGCAGACCTCATTCGCGCCCACGACGGTCACCTTGATCACGCACGACTCCTTTGCCCTCACCGAGAGCCTCCTGGCGGACTTCACCGCGCGTACCGGCATCACGGTGACTCTGGTCTCTGTGGGCGATGCGGGCGAGGTCGTCAACAAGGCTGCGCTCACCGCGGGAAACCCGGAAGGGGATGTCCTCTTCGGCGTCGACAACACCCTGCTCTCGCGTGCCCTCGACGCCGGGGTGTTCGATCCGTATGTCTCACCAGCCGCTGCGACCGCTGTGTCGTCGGCGCTGAAGGTCTCGACTCGGGATGCCGTGACCCCGATTGACTACGGCGATGTGTGCGTCAACCTCGACGACACATGGTTCGCTTCCCACCAACTCGACGAGCCCAAGACGCTCGCGGACCTGGTGGATCCGAAGTACCGCGGGTTGCTCGTGGTGGAGAACGCGGCCACGTCGTCGACCGGCCTCGCCTTCCTGCTTGCCACCGTAGCCCGCTACGGCGACGACGGGTTCGCGGACTTCTGGACGGCGCTGCGCGCCAACGACGTCAAGGTCGTCAACGGATGGACGGAGGCCTACGAGGGCGAATTCACCACTGGTGGCAAGGGATCACGACCCATCGTCGTCTCGTACGCATCGAGCCCACCTGCTGAGATCGTCTACGCCGCCGACCCGAAGCCAACAAAGCCCACCACGTCGGTGATGACCGACGGCTGCTTCCGCCAGGTGGAGTACGCGGGCGTGCTCAAGGGAACCAAGCATCCCGAGGCTGCGCGCGCAGTGGTCGACTGGCTGCTTTCGCCGGCGGTGCAGGCGGATGTGCCGTTGTCGATGTTCGTATTCCCCGTGCTCGACACAGTTGCGCTCCCCAAGGTGTTCAGTGACTTCGCGGCTCGACCTGCTGAACCGCTCACACTTGATCCCGCCCAGATCGACGCCAATCGCAGCGCCTGGCTCGAGACATGGGACCAGGTGACGTTGCGCTGAGTTCACCAGCGAGCACCCACGACATTGCTCCTGCGGCCATCGCTTCGGGGGCCCGGAGTCGTCCCCTCGTGCAGCCGCCGCCGGGGTGGTGGTTCGCCGTGGTTCCGTTGGCATTCCTCGCGATCTTCTTCTTCTGGCCTGTCGCGACCGTGCTGGCGCGAAGTCTCTCGCCGCGTGGGTTCGACGTGCTGGTATCTGCGGCGACCTGGCGGGTCGTGGCTTTCACGACGGGGCAGGCAGCGGCCAGCACTGCGCTGACGTTGCTGGTGGGCCTTCCCGCGGCCTATGTCTTGCACCGGCTCCACTTCCGCGGACGTCGGCTGATGCTCTCCCTTCTCACCGTGCCATTCGTGTTGCCGACGGTCGTGGTGGGTGCGGCGTTCCGGTCACTCTTGCCCGCTGCGTGGATCGGCACGGTGACGGCGATCGTGCTGGCACATGTGTTCTTCAACCTTGCGGTGGTGATCAGAGTCGTCGGTGGATTGTGGACTCACCTCGACGATCGATACGAGCAGGCTGCCCGCACGCTCGGTGCCGGGCCGATCACGCTGCTGCGCACGGTGACGTGGCCACTGCTGCGTCCCGCGGTGGTCGCGGCGGCGGCACTTGTCTTCTTGTTTACCTTCACCTCGTTCGGGGTCGTACTCGTGCTCGGTGGACCTACGTCGACAACACTCGAGGTGGAGATCTATCGACGCACCGTGCAGCTATTTGACCTCGGTGGCGCAGCGGCCCTGTGTCTTGTGCAGATCGTCGGAGTGCTCGCCGTCCTCGCCGTCTCCGGCCGGCTCCAACGCCGGCTCACCGTGCGGCAGCGGCTCTCGCGCAGTGATGTCGCACTGCGACCTACGCGCTCATCGCTGGATCGCTCGCTTGTGGGCTTCGTGAGTGTTTTGACGGTGGTCGTCGTGCTTCCGTTGGCGGCGCTGGTCCGTGATTCGATTCGGGTGGGTGATCACTGGGGGGTCGACTGGTGGCATGCGCTCACGGTCACCGGCCCAACAACGCGCGATGTCGCCGCGTGGGACTCCGTCCGAGTCTCGCTTACCTACGCACTCGCGGCGGTGGCGATCGCTGTCATCGTCGGAGGTGCTGCCTCATGCGCCATCGCATACTCCCGTAGGGGAAGTGGCGCCCTCGACATCGGGCTCATGCTGCCGCTGGGCACCAGTGCGGTCACCATCGGCTTTGGCCTGCTCATCACCTTTGCCGTTGCCCCGGTCGACCTTCGCAGCAGTTGGATCATCGTGCCGATCGGGCAGGCGCTCGTGGCGGTTCCGTTGGTCGTTCGCACGGTTCTCCCGGTCCTGCGCGCCATTGATCCCCGGTTTCGAGAGGTCACATCCACACTCGGTGCGTCGCCGATGACCACCTGGCGCACGATCGATCTCCCAGTACTTGCGCGGTCTCTCGGTATTGGGGCGGGCTTCGCCGCCGCGGTGTCATTGGGTGAGTTCGGAGCCACCTCCTTCCTCGCCAGGACGGATGCGCCAACACTCCCGGTCCTGATCGGACGGCTCCTAACCCGTCCCGGCCAGGCGAACTACGGTCAGGCGGCCGCGCTCTCGGTGCTTCTCGTGATCGTGACGATCGCGGCGGTGCTCGTCACTGAGCGTCTGCGTCGCGCCGGGTCGGAAGGACTGTGATGGCACAGGGTCTGGAGGTGTCCGCGGTCTCGGTAGCGCTCGGTGGATACGTGGTCCTAGATCGGGTCGATCTGAGTGTGCAGCCAGGGGAGGCCGTGGCGCTCCTGGGCCCGAGCGGGGCTGGCAAGTCCACGTTGCTCCGTGTGATCGCAGGTCTCGAGGCGCCCGACTCCGGGCGGGTGACGTGGGAGGGTGCCGATCTCGCCGACATACCTGCGCACCGACGCCGATTCGGTCTGGTGTTCCAGGACGCGATGCTCTTTCCCCATCGCGATGTCGGGGCCAATGTCGCTTACGGACTTGAGAGGGAGGCGATGGGGGCGCGTGAGCGGGCTCGCGCGGTTGATGAACTGTTGTCGTTGGTGGGACTGGCAGGGTTCGCTGACCGTCGCGTCGAGACCCTCTCCGGTGGTCAGGCACAGCGCGTTGCCCTCGCCCGCGCCCTCGCTCCTGGCCCGCGTCTGATCCTGCTGGACGAGCCGTTCGGGGCGCTCGATCGCGAACTGCGTGAACGGTTGTCGATCGAGGTCCGTGATCTGCTTCGCTCGCGGGGCACACCCTCGATCCACGTGACCCACGATCCCGACGAGGCGCACCTGGTGGCCGACCGCGTGCTGCGCATGGTGGAGGGGCCGAGCGGATCGCGATTGGTAGACGAGGCCTGACGGGGAAACGCGTCCATGGTCGGTTTCGTCGGACGGGGTGGGGTATGGGATTCTTGGCCCATGCACTTCGTTCGTGGCCGAGCCCTGGTAGTGCCGTGTGCGGTGGTTGCTCTGATGGTGCTGGCCGGATGCTCGGGTGGCGCGGCGGTGATCGCCGAGCCGAGCACCGTATCCGTTCCCTCGATGGCGCTGAGCCCTACCGGCTCGGTGCGCAGTGTCAGGATCGACACCTCGCTCACGTCGATCGACAAGGTGATCGCCAAGGTCGGCCCGCAGGGCGAGGCCGTGTACGGGTGGAATCGCCTCACCGGTGTCACCAAACTCGAAGGAAAATCGGGCACTTTCGAGATGCTGGGAAATGTGCACTACGTCAAGGGCGCCGGTGAGTTGGGTGGCTTCCTCACCGTGACGACGGCGAATGGCTCCACCCTCGCGATGCGCTTTGACGGCCAGGCCACGGCCTCCGCTGACGGCGCCTCGACGTCCTTCGACAGCGGGATCACTGTGATCGGGGGCACTAAGGATTACGTAAATGCCAGCGGCACCGGGCACTGGGCCGGCTCACGCTCAGCCGAGCTCGGGGGCGCGGTGCAGTTCCATGCGATCGTTCAACTGAGCTCCTGAGTCGCTGCCACGAGGCCGTGGTGAGGACCTAGTGTCCCGTGGCTCTTACCAGTTGAGGTCGTTGGCGCAGGTCTGCGGGTTGTACGCGGATGAGTTCATAGCATTCGGGCAGGTGGTGTTGGAGTAGATGACGTCGGTCAGGGTCGCGTCCGTAGATGGCGCATACAGCAGGTGGGCGCCGGACAGGTTTGCGCCAGTCAGGTTTGCGCCGGTCAAGTTCGTCCACTGCATCCACGCGTCGGTCAGGTCCGCTCCTGTCAGGTTCGCATTGGACAGGTCCATGCCCTGCAGGACGCAAAAGGACCAATTCACTCCCGGCGCCGGTGCAGGCACCGGGACCGTACTCACGGGATCACCCACGGGACACGGGTCGGTCGCCACGGGTCCGCCAACCGTGAGGTTCCCCGCAATGGCGGCCGCGTTGCTTATCAGGGGGTAGCCCACACCCACAGCGGCGGTGGGGCCTACGTTTCTGATGGCGGAGTAGTCGAAGGTCCATGCGTGTGCGGTGTTGTCCCAGGTGCCGTTGACCGGGTGACCGTTGGCGAAGGCCCAGGTCGCGGTGGTCGAGGAGCCACAGGCAGTTGCCGGCGTGACCGCAGTGTCGGTGGCAGTGACGGCGGTTATCGGATCGCCTGGATTGACCTGGGCGTAGGTGATCGTCCACGGATCGGTGCACTGGGTCTGGGTGATGTCCACACTGCCGGAGTTCGGCGCCGCCAAGGTCGAACCCAGACCGCCGTTGAGGACCAGAGTTCCCGTGGCACCAGCGGCCGTCAGCGCAAACACAGCACTGGCCGCAGCAAGGGCAAGAACAGACTTACGCATCAGGACATCCCAGCGATCAACATAGTTGGCAGGACCACGGCACCACGATCACCGATCTGTCGGCACAGAATCCCACAAAGAGGACAAAGGCAACACCCCGAACCCGACACTATCCCCAACCCGGTGCTGGGTCGGGCGAGCGGGCCAACGCCGCCGCCACTACGTGAAGGGGATGTAGGAAACCTGCGGCCCATCACCAGTTGCGTTGTAGATGCGATACCAATTTCCAGGAGACCAAATGTTCTCCCAGAAGCCCCCACTCGTCAGCGTGTAGCCGTTACTGCCTGGGCTGGTCCCAAACGCGTCAGGGTTCGCGAACCAGTAGTCGCCCCCCGAAGCGATCACAAGCCAGGGAAAACCAGCGCCCCAATACTCTGATCCGTAACTGCCGTGCGTGGCGTCGAAAGTGAGGCCCGAGATGTCGATCGTGAGCCCCGCCGGGTCAGTCGCGGCGGGTCCGCCGATGGTGAGGTTCCCGGTAATGGCGGCCGCGTTGCTGATCAAGCTGTAGCGAAGACCAACAGCGGCGGTGGGTGCAGTCGGCGCCGTGGCGGAGTAGTCGAAGGTCCAGGCGTGTGCGGTGTTGTCCCAGGTGCCGTTGACCGGGTGACCGTTGGCGAAGGCCCAGGTCGCGGTGGTCGAGGAGCCACAGGCAGTTGCCGGCGTGACCGCAGTGTCGGTGGCGGTGACTGCGGTGATGGGGTCGCCGGGGTTGGTCTGGGTGTAGGTGATCGTCCACGGGTCGGTGCACTGGGTCTGGGTGATGTCCACGCTGCCCGAGTTCGCTACCGCGAGATCCCCGGGCCCATTCAAGGTCAGCAGACTCGCACCTGCGGCGGTGAGGGCGAAAACACCACTGGTCGCGGCCAGGGCCAGAACAGACTTGCGCATGCGGACATCCCGGTGATCACAGTAGTGAGAAGACCCGCAGCACCATGGACACCAACGGAGCCCCAGAATCCCATAAATCAGACATCCGCGACAGCCCCTGGTGAATCGGAGATCTGCCCGCAGACTCGCCCGACCGGGAACCTAGCGTGTCGGGGGCGGTGGGGTGAATTGCCAGTAGGCGGGGTGGCCGGGGTGGAAGCGCTTGCCGTCCTGGGCGGGTGTGGGGCTCACGGTCCAGCCGCCTTCGTGCACGCCCTGGTGGTGTTGGTGGCAGAGCAGGACGAGGTTGTCGAGATCTGTGGCGCCGCCGTGTTGCCAATGGATCACGTGGTGGGCTTGGCACCGGCTCGGGTCTACCCGGCACTCGGGGAACGCGCAGTGCTTGTCGCGAATGTCGAGGGCGATGCGTTGCTTCTTCGACGCGGTC